>NZ_JBARVQ010000422.1:0-6698 GCF_049646345.1 Albidovulum sp.
GCCTGGGCCTTGCCTATCTCTTCATCAGCCATGACCTGTCGGTCGTGAAGCACATGGCCGACGATATCATCGTGATGTATCTCGGCCGCCCGGTGGAAATCGGACCGACCGCTGATCTCTTCGTCAATCCGAGACATCCCTATACCAAGGCGCTGCTTTCGGCGACACCGATGGCGGATCCCAAGGTGAAGAAGACGCGGATCAAGCTCGAAGGCGAACTGCCCTCGCCGCTCAATGTGCCCGCAGGCTGCGCCTTTGCACCGCGTTGCTGGAAGGCCAAAGACAAATGCCGCGCGGAACGCCCGACACTGGGGGATGCCCCCCATCCCGCGGCTTGTTTCTTCCCGGAGGCTTGAGGCAGATACGATTTTTCTACGAAAAATCGACGAATTTTCGGATGAAAATTCGGAATGCGCCCAAAGCAAACCATTTGCTTGCCAACAACTCTTGTGGGACCATCCCTGACATGACGTCAAGGAGATGGTCCCATGGCTGATCCCAAGCCGACTGCAACGAAGCTCGTCATCCGCAATATCGGCCAGATCCTCTCTGGCAAGATCGAGGAACCGCTGATCGACGGTGATTGCGTCGTCTGCGACGGCGACCGGATCACCGCAATCGGCTACGAGAAGGATCTCGACACCGACCGCGCCACGACGACCATAGATGCCAAAGGCGTCACCCTTTGCCCGGGCCTGATCGACAGCCATGTCCATCCGGTGATCGGCGATTACACGCCCCGCCAGCAGCAGTTGAACTGGATCGATAGCTGCCTCCATGGCGGCGTCACCACGATGATCTCGGCGGGCGAGGTTCATGCCCCCGGCCGCCCCAAGGACATCGTCGGGCTGAAGGCAATGGCCATCGCGAGCCAGCGCTGGTACGAGAATTTCCGCCCCTCCGGCGTCAAGGTCCATTCCGGCGCCCCGGTCCTCGAAGAGGGCATGGTGGAAAGCGACTTCAAGGATCTTGCGGATGCAGGCGTAAAACTTCTGGGCGAGGTCGGACTTGGCTCGGTCAAGGCCGGCGAAACCGCCGCCCAGATGGTCAGATGGGCGCGCAAATACGGCATCCAGTCGACGATCCATACCGGCGGCCCCTCGATCCCCGGGTCAGGTTTGATCGACAAGGATGTGGTGCTGGAGGCTGACGCCGACATCATCGGCCATATCAATGGCGGCCATACCGCTTTGCCCGACGACCAGATCACCTGTCTTTGCGAAAGCTGCCTGCGCGGTATCGAGATCGTCCACAATGGCAACGAACGCGCCGGGTTGCTCGCCATGCGCACCGCCTTCGAACTTGGACAACCCGAACGCGTGATCCTCGGCACCGACGCCCCCGCGGGTTCTGGTGTCCAGCCGCTTGGCATCCTGCGGATGATCGCCATGCTCTCCTCGCTTGGCGACATCCCGCCCGAGATCGCCTTCTGCTTTGCCACCGGCAACACCGCCCGCATGCGCGATCTTGATTGCGGCATCATCGAAGTCGGAAAGGCCGCCGATTTCATCCTGATCGACATGGCCCAGCACGCGCCCGGCGGCTCCATGCTCGGCTCCATCCATCAGGGTAATCTGCCCGGCGTCGGCATGACCGTGATCGACGGCGTGGTCCGCAGCGCTCGCAGCCGCAACACGCCGCCAGCCACGCGTCTGCCGGAAGTGGTCGAAGGCTGACCAGCATTCTTCTGTTCCGAAATACTCCCGCCGGAGGCAAACCGGAGCGCGCGGGCCCTGCCCGCGTGCGACAGATATCTTGCGCCCGGGAACCGGGCGCGCATTCAGAAAAAGCCTACCTGTCCCGCCGCACGGCCACCCGCCGTTCGATCTCGCCCGCGATCTCCTCGACCCGGCGCACCTGATCCATATGCCCGCCGAGTGCCGCAAAATCCGACAGCCGCATGGTGAACTCGATCGGCGCCACCAGCGCCGGTGTCGGCACATATCCGAAGGCGTTCGACGGCATCTCGGTCACATCCGCCATGAAAGTGATGCCGCCGCCCGGCCAGATATAGCAGTCCGCCCCGCCGCAGGTCACATTCGTCACCGCCTGCCGGACCGAGCGGGTCAGCCGCACCGGGTTTTCAGTCACGCCTGCACGTAGGCTGCCCCCGGCCCCACCCATGAACAGGACCGAAGTCACCGAAGGTTCGCAATTCTCGGCAATCCGCTCGACCGACTGGCTGAGGCTCTGAGGCAGGTCCGACGGCACCGGCCGCAAATCCTCGTCCAGCACGTAATAACCAAACTGCTCGCCCGTCGTCGACACCATCAACAGCGTCAGCCCCGGCCGCGCCGGGGCGCGCCAGGGCGCGAGGATCGTCAACGGATCGTCGATATTGGTGCCGCCCCAGCCGGTGCCCGGCTCGGCCACGCGGAAATAGCGGCCCGGTGTCGATTTGCGGCCAAGTATCTTGATACCAGAGGGCTCCACCCCCAGAACCTTGCCCGCCTGATGCTCCGACAGAACCCCGGTGATGTGGTCATCCACCACCACGACCTCATCGACCAGCCCGTGCCATTGCTTGGCGAACATCCCAATTGCGGCGGAACCGCAGCCGACCCGCATCAGATGCTCTTCCTCACCGTTTACCACAGGCGGTTTGCCCGCCTGCAAAACGATATCCGCCCCGCCATCGATGCTCATCTCCACAGATTCGCGATTGCAAAGCCGCAGAAGCGCGTCGCAGGTGACCCTGCCTTCCTTCTTGCCGCCGCCGGTCAGGTGATGCACCCCGCCCAAGGACAGCATCTGCGAGCCGTATTCGGCAGTCATCACATGGCCGATAGGCTCACCATCCACACGGACCGCAGCCGCCTCAGGCCCCAGGAACCGGTCGGTGTCGATCTTCACCTTGGCCCCGCAATAGGAGAATATCCCCTCGGTCACGACGGTAACCATATCCACGCCGTCATGGTCCTGAGCCACAATGAAGGGCGCGGGCTTGTAATCGGGGTAGGTGGTGCCTGCACCGATGGCGGTGATGACCGGGCGTCCGGTGCGCAAGAGGTCGCCGTCCCATTCCCCGGCCTCAAGTTCGAGAAACGGTACGACCTGCCCGTCGCCCTCCTTCGCGGACTCCAGCACCGTGAACGGGTCGAGCCGCACCAGTTCGCCGCCCTGATTGGCATATCGGTCGCAGGCCCCGGCGCGGCCGTCGGCGATATAACACATGACCGGACAGGCATCACAGCGGATCTTGTCTTTCACGCGGGATTCAACGGCTTGCTTGACCATCTTAACCTTCCTTCCCGGCCCTGATCGCCGCCAGAACCCGGTCAGGCGTCGCGGGCAGCCGCGTCACCCTTGCGCCGCAGGCATGGCGGATCGCCGACAGGATCGCAGGGGCGGTCGGGATCAACACATGCTCCCCCAACCCCTTGGCACCATAGGGCCCGTGCGGGTCCGCGACCTCGATGATATGCGAGGTGATCGGCGGCACATCCCCGATGGTGGGGATCAGATAGTCATGCAGATTGTCGGTGCGGCCGGGAATGTATTCCTCCATCAGCGCCATCCCGATCCCCTGCGCCACGCCGCCATGGATCTGCCCTTCGACCAGCACCGGGTTGATCGCCCGGCCCACATCATGCGCGGCATGGATATGGTCGAGCGTCACGGTGCCAAGGCTGGTATCCACCGTCAGTTCCACCATCTGCGCTGTATAGCCATAGACCGCATAGGGTACGCCCTGCCCGTTCTCGTCCAGCGGGGCCGTCGGCGGATCATAGGTTTCGGCCGCTTCAAGGCAATATTCGTCCCCGGCGGGCAGCCGGGCACTGTGGATTGTACCATCCGGCGCGGTGACCGTGACCTCACCCGGCCCAAAGGAAATGACCCCGTCTGCCGCATTGGTCAGGTGCAGAACCTCGGCCCGCAATGCCAGCCCGGTCAACCGCGCCGCATTGCCCGAGACATAGGTCTGACGTGAGGCAGAGGTCTTGCCCGCATCGGGGGTCACTCCGGTATCGGGGCCGATAAGCTCCACATCGCGAACATCGACGCCCAACGCCTCGGCGAAGATCTGGGCGATGACAGTATTGGCGCCCTGACCGATATCCATCGCGCCCTGATGCAGAACGATACGGCCATCGCGGACGATCCCCGCCCGGATCGTCGAAGGGTTCGGCAGTGAGGTATTGCCACAGCCATACCAGCCGCAGGCGATGCCAACGCCCTTGCGAAGAACGCCGACTTGAGAATTGAATTCATGTGCATTTTCCAATGCGGCATTCCACGCGGGCCGCAAGGATTCAAGGCAGGGTCTGATCCCGACCGCCCCGTTGAAAACCTGCCCGGTCGCCGTCGGCACCCCGTTGTCGAGCGCGTTCAGCATCCGGAAGTCCAGCCGGTCCAGACCGAGCTTGTCCGCCAGATCATCGAACAAGGCTTCCTGCGCGATGGCAGCCTGCGGCACGCCGAACCCCCGGAACGCGCCTGCGGGCGGATTGTTGGTGAAGATGCCTTCAGTCTTCGCCACATAATCGGCATGAGCATAGGGGCCACCGGCATGAACCGGCACCCGGTTGGCAACGGTCGGCCCCCAAGAGGAATGCGCGCCGGTGTTGAAGACGCCGTCAAAGGCAAAGCCCGAAAGCATTCCGTCCTTGGTCGCCCCGACCCGCACCCGCATCTTCGCCGGATGCCGTTTCGTCGTGGAAGCCATTGATTCAGAACGGCTATAGGTGATCTTCACCGGCCGTTTCAGATGGAAGGCAGCCAAGGCCACATGCGGATGGAACGAGATATCGAGTTTTGATCCGAACCCGCCCCCGACCGCTGTCGGCACCACCCGGACGGCATCGGGGTCAAGACCCAATATCCCGGCCAGCGAATCCCGTGCCATGACCGGGGCCTGGGTGCCGCCATGGACCTCAACCCGGCCGTTCCGCCAGTCGGCAAACCCAGCTTCGGGTTCAATATAGGCGTGCTCCACGAACCGGGTCTCGAATTCCGCCTCAACGACAATGTCGGCCCGCGCCAGCGCCGCCTCGGCATTGCCCTTCTTCACAAAGCCCCGGCACATGACATTGTCGACGTGCCCCTCATGGAAGGGGTCCAGAGTTTTGGCGCCCGCGGGTTCGCGCGCTGCGTCAATGGGGTCCCAAATGATTGGAAAGGTGGATAAATCCAGCGCCGCCATCGTGTCCGCAGCGCCGACAACGGCCGCCACGGCCTCTCCCCGGAAGCGGGCGATGGCTTCGGCATAGACCGGCTGGTCGATGAAGCCGGGAATGACGCCAAAGGCGTTCGTGCCGGGCACGTCGCGCGCGGTCAGGATCAGGTCAAGGCCATGCGCATTGCGCCAAGCATCAAGATCGCCGAGCGCAAAGCGCGTATGGTCGTGCGGCGAGCGGATGACCTTCAGGACCAATGCAGTATCCGGCGCCACATCATCACTGAATGCCTCACGCCCCTCGACCTTGCTTGCCCCGTCCAGCCGCACAATGCCAGCGCCCACGCCGGTCCGATCCTCGGCCGGGGACGCGGCCCCCATCACCGCGTCAATGATCTTGCGATAGCCGGTGCAGCGGCAAAGGACACCACCCAGCGCATCCTCAACCTCGCGTTCAGAGGGTGCGGTCACGTCCCGCAATAAGGCCGTCGCCGCAACCATCATGCCCGGTGTGCAGATACCGCATTGCGCGGCACCGTGGTTGAGGAATGCTGTGGAAAGCTTTGAAAAAGCGGGGTCATTGTCGCGTAGACCGGCAAGAGTCTCGACCCGCTTTCCTGCCGCCTGCGCGACCCCGGTGATGCAGGAACAAACCGGCGCGCCATCGATCAGCACCGTGCAGGCACCGCAATCCCCGGCATCGCAGCCGACCTTCACATCGCGGCAGCCGAGGTCGCGGCGCAGGACTGACGAGAGCCGCTCCAGCCCCCGCGCCTGATACCGCACTTCGCGACCGTTGAGGGTGAACCGCAGCTCTGTCATGGCCGCCCCCCCGCCGCAAGGCATGCGTCCAGCAGGCGTATGGCAAGCGTATGGCATGCGTCCCGACGATAGGCGGCTGTCGCCCGAACGTCGTCGATGGGTGTGAGGCTTTCGAAATGCTCCTCCCGCACCGCGCCGGACAGATTATCGGGGCCGAGGCCGGTAAGGTCGCGTTCAAGCTCCGTCAGCCGCATCGGCACCGCCGATGCCGCCCCGACGGCCAGCCGCGCCTCGGCCACCTGCCCCTCTTCAAACCGCATCAGCCCGGCAAGCGAGACGATGGAGATCACCAGATAGGTGCGGCTGCCGAGTTTTTCGAACCCCGACCAGACATAGCCGTCGAGATGCGGCACCAGCACTGCCGTCACCACCTCACCCGGCCGCAAATCGGTCTTTCGCACGCCGGTCACGAAATCAGACAGCGCCACCACCCGCCGTCCGGCGGCAGAGGCCAGTTCGACCGAGGCGTCGAGCGTCAGGAGAACCGGCACCCCGTCGGCAGCGGGCGAGGCATTGCAGATGTTACCAGCGATGGTCCCGGTATTCTGGATCTGGACCGATCCCACCTGCCGCCCGGCGACCTTCAGCCCGTCGAACATCGCGGGCAGGTCGGCGCGGATCAGCTCGGCCCATGTCACACCGGCCCCGATCCGCCAGTGATCGCCGTCAAGCGATATCCCCTTCAACCCGGCAATCGCCGTGACATCCAGCACCCGTCCCGGCGCGGGCCGGTCGCCAAGCGCCGGGAATACATCCGTCC
>NZ_JBARVQ010000423.1:0-6045 GCF_049646345.1 Albidovulum sp.
GACGCTGACAGTGCGGCATCATGCGGGGGCCTCCCAACCCTAATCCCGTTCCAACGCGACCGTTGCGGGCCGCGCCGGGTCCGGATCATTTCGTTGGGTGGAAGCGCCCGGCAGGCGAGGGTGTGAAAATCTCAAACCCGTCCGCCGTGACGCCCACCGAATGTTCGAACTGCGCCGAAAGCGATTTGTCGCGGGTCACGGCGGTCCAGTCATCGGCCAGAACCTTGGTCTCGGGCCGACCGAGATTGACCATCGGCTCGATGGTAAAGAACATGCCCTCTTCCAGACGCGCGCCCGTTCCCGCGCGGCCGTAATGCAGGACATTCGGCGGCGCGTGGAAGACCCGGCCCAAACCATGGCCGCAGAAATCACGCACCACGCTCATCCTTTGCGCCTCGACATAGGATTGGATCGCATAGCCGATATCGCCGAATGTATTCCCGGGCTTCACCGCCTCGATCCCCAGCATCAGCGCGTCGTGGGTGACCTGAATCAGCCGCTCGGCCTTACGCGAAAGCTGGCCCGCCACATACATCCTGCTGGTATCGCCAAACCAGCCATCGACGATCACCGTCACGTCGATATTCAGGATATCGCCATCCTTCAGCAGCTTCGGCCCCGGAATGCCGTGACAAACGACATGGTTCACGGAAATGCAGGAGGCATGCTGATAGCCGCGATAGCCGATTGTTGCGGACCGTGCCCCCGCCGCTTCCACCTTTCCGCGGATGAAGTCGTCCAGAACTTCGGTCGTCACCCCGGGTTCCACAAGCGCCGCCACCTCATCAAGGATTTCGGCCGCAAGCCGCCCGGCCGCGTGCATTCCGGCGAAATCACCGGGTTCATACAATCTGATCCCGTCCTTTGTCAGACGGCCGCGGGGATCGTCCACGGGGTTCTCCTTCTGTTTCATGCCGGTCTAGATAGTCAACAAAACCCGCCTTGGCCAGAGGCCGGGGCTTCCCCCTGCCCCGCCCCTTGCGTAAAGCTTGCCGTCAAACGAGGTTACGCCCATGCCCAATCCCAGTGCCGCTATCCTGATCGTCGGGGATGAAATCCTCTCGGGTCGTACCCGGGATGCCAATATGCACTACCTTGCAGGCGAACTGACGCGGATCGGGATTGATCTGAAAGAGGTGCGCGTGATCAGCGACGACCGCCCTGTGATCGTCGCGGCGGTCAATGCGCTCCGTGCGACCTATGACCATGTCTTCACCTCGGGCGGGATCGGCCCGACGCATGATGACATCACCGCCGATGCGGTGGCCGAGGCGTTCGGCCTACCCCTTGGCATTCGCGAAGATGCCCGCGCCCTGCTGGCCGCGCATTACGACCGCGCGGGACTGGAGTTCAACGCCGCACGCCAGCGCATGGCGCGTATCCCGGACGGGGCCACGCTGATCGACAACCCGATCTCGACCGCGCCGGGCTTTTCGCTGGACAATGTTCATGTCATGGCCGGTGTGCCGAACATCTTTCAGGCCATGGTCGCCTCACTGCTGCCACGTCTGACCGGGGGGAAACCGCTGCTCAGCCAGACATTGCGGATCGATCAGGGTGAAGGCGTGATTGCCGGGCCGCTGTCCGACCTTGCCGCCGAATTCGATGACCTATCCTTCGGTTCCTATCCCTTCATCCAGAACGGCGCCTATGGGTCGAACATTGTCATCCGCGGCACCGATCCGGCCCGCATCGACGCGGCGATGGCACGTCTGGCGGCGCTGTTCCCGCGGGGCGGCGCATGAGCGATCTTTTCGCCGTCACCGAGGCCACCTGGCCCGCCGTCGCCGTTCATGACGTCGGGCCGTTCCGGGTGCGCGAAGGGCGCGGTGGCGGGCAGCGTGTGTCAGCCGCGACGGCCGAGGGGGACTGGAGTGACGCGGATATCGACGCTGTCGAGGTCGCACAAAACCGGCTGGGGCAGCATCCGCTGTTCATGATCCGGCCGCAGGATACCCGCCTTGATGCGGCACTTGCCGCGCGCGGCTATGCGGTCAAGGATCCGGTCAACCTCTTTGAAGCACCCGTCGCGGCACTTCTGGGAGAGATCCCGCGCCTCTCTGCCTTCACCATCTGGCCGCCGCTGGCGATCATGCGCGACATCTGGGCCGAAGGCGGGATCGGCCCCGGCAGGATCGCGGTAATGGAACGCGCGAAGGGGCCGAAAACCACCGTCCTTGGCAGGGTCAACGACCGTGCGGCGGGGTCGGCTTATGTCGCGATCCACGGAAAAACCGCCATGCTGCATGCTTTGCACATCGTGCCGGATCAGCGTCGGCAAGGTTCCGCCATCAATATGATGCGAAAATCCGCCGAATGGGCGCAAGATCATGGGGCGGAACGGTTTTCTGTGTTGGTTGTGCAATCAAACAACGCAGCAAATGCGCTCTATACTTCCCTGAAGATGCAAGTTGTGGGACAATACCACTACCGCTCATATAAGCCCTAAGCGGCACGGGGAGCAGTTGAAAGATATAGGCCACACCCCCACGGCCCTCGACCTGCCCATGGTCGAGCCCCTTCCGGACGCAACCCGGAAGTACTTCGACATTTGCGCCGAAAAGCTGGGCCTCGTCCCGAATGTCCTGCAAGCCTATGCTTTCGACATCGACAAGCTGAACGCTTTCACCGCCCTCTATAACGATATGATGCTGGCCGATAGCGGCCTGTCCAAGCTGGACCGCGAGATGATCGCGGTCACCGTCTCATCCCTCAATCGCTGCTGGTACTGTCAGGTCGCCCATGGCGCGGCGGTGCGGCAATTGTCGGGCGATCCGGTTCTGGGCGAAGCTTTGGTGATGAACTGGCGCGTCGCGCCGCTCACCCTGAAACAGCGCGCGATGCTGGACTTTTCCGAAAAGCTGACCCTCGCCTCATCCAAGGTCGAGGAACCGGACCGTCAGGCGCTGCGGAATGCCGGTTTCAGCGACCGCGACATCTGGGATATCGCCTCGGTCACCGGGTTCTTCAACATGACAAACCGCATTGCCTCGGCAACCGCGATGGAACCAAACGCGGACTATCACGGGGCACATCGATGAAACGGTTTGCGCTCGCCCTTTTGTGTCTCGCTCCGGCCGCCCAAGCGGCGCCGACCCTGTCGATGCCGCCCACCGCTGCTCGGACAGCCGAGGAAGCGACCGTGATGGGCAGTTACGCGCTGCCGGTCGGACCCTGGTCGGATGGCGCGATCAAGACCCTGAAGGCAGAGGGCGAGATTACCCAGACCGCCTGGCGCATTCGCGAAGGCGACATCACCACGATGGCGGTGCTTTCGGCCTTGCGTGATCAGCTGCGCGGTGAAGGGTTTGACATTCTCTTTGAATGCAACACGGATGAGTGCGGCGGCTTTGAC
This sequence comes from Albidovulum sp., assembly GCF_049646345.1. Taxonomy (GTDB): domain Bacteria; phylum Pseudomonadota; class Alphaproteobacteria; order Rhodobacterales; family Rhodobacteraceae; genus Albidovulum. The sequence goes on from NZ_JBARVQ010000423.1 coordinate 3,356, forward strand.
TTCCGTTTCGCCACCAAGGTTCTGCCGGAACCCGACATGCATGTCGATCTGGGCGATTTCCGTTTTCTGTCCGCCCGCAGGATTGATGGGCCCGTTCCCGACTATGTCAGCCTGCTGATCAGCCGCTCATCCGACAGCAGCTATGTGCAGATGACCCGGGTCGGGGCCGCCCTTTCGGGGCCATTGCCCATCGCTGCCGCGCGCTTCACGGCACGCGATGTCCAACCCAGCCCGGGTGCCCTGAGCGACGAATTGACGACGGTCGGCAAGGTCGTGCTCGACGATCTTGATTTCGCCTCGGGCGCGCCCCGGCTAAGCGACGGACAGTTTTCCTCTCTCGCCGCTCTGGCTGAATACCTGAAAGCCAACCCTGACAGGTCCGTGGCGCTGGTTGGCCATACGGATTCTGAAGGATCGCTTGCAGGAAATGTCGCGCTGTCGCGCAAACGTGCGCAATCGGTGCTTGATCGGCTTGTATACATCCACGGCGTCGACCCGGCGCAGCTTTCGGCGGATGGTGTCGGCTTTCTCAGCCCGGTGGCCTCCAACCTCACGCCTGAAGGACGCACCCAAAACAGAAGGGTCGAGGCGTTGATCACCTCGACCCGTTGAGACTGCTCAGGCAGCACTCGTTACTCAGACCTGCGTTACCAGGCGTCCGGCCCCTTCTCGACAAAGGAATTGGCCAGGAAATCGATGAAGGCGCGAACCTTCGGCTGGGTGAAACGACCCGGCGGGTAGACCGCGTAGATGCCCAGCGTTTCCACCGGAAGATCGGGGATCGCTTCCACGACCTCACCGTTGCGCAGCGCCTCGGAATAGAGGAACGAGGGCAGATAGGCGATGCCGAGCCCGGACACGGCGGCGTTCAAGAGCGACTGGCCGTCATTGACCGTCAACCACCCGGCGGTACGCACCTGACGCTTTTCGCCCGACGGCGCGGTGATCTTCCACACATTGCCCGCGGACTGATTCGAATAGTGCAGCAGCTTGTGTTCGTTCAGATCGTCGATCTTCTGCGGCCGGCCGTATTTCTGGAAATAGGCGGGCGATCCGACCATACGTCGTGTCGTGTCGGTCAGCTTGCGGGCCCGAAGGGTCGAATCTTCCAGCTCACCCACCCGGATGGCCATGTCGAAGCCTTCCGAGATCAGTTCAACATAACGGTTGTTCAGCACCATGTTCACCGTGATGTCGGGATATTCGAGCAGGAAATCCCCGAGAATCGGCGACAGAAGGTTCACGCCGAAATCGGTCGCCACCGAGATGCGCAGCAGGCCAGAAGGGGCCGATTGCATTGAAGTGACAAGCGCGTCAGCCTCTCCTGCATCGTTCAGAACGCGGCGTGCACGATCATAATAGGCCAGACCAATCTCTGTCGGCGACACCCGCCGCGTGGTCCGGTTCAAAAGACGCGCGCCAAGGCGGGCTTCCAGCGAAGATACATGTTTGGAGACTGCGGATTTTGAAATCCCCATCTTTTTCGCCGCATCCGTGAATCCCCCCTGATCCACGACGGTGGCGAAAGCCTCCATTTCGGTCAATCGGTCCATATTTACTAGCACCCGTAATTAGTATTGCCCGCCGACGACATGTATCAGGGGCAAATCGGGCAACATTGCGGAGCTTGGCGGACAAAGGTTAGGTATTCTCTGGAACCAAAGTGGCAGGAATCCGCCGATCAGTTCCAATACCTTAACAACCAGAGGTTACATCGTTGCCGCCAGACGGGTGCCCTGATCAATGGCACGCTTTGCGTCAAGCTCCGCCGCAACGTCCGCTCCGCCTATGATATGAACGGTTTTTCCGGCTTGGGTCAGTGGCACGGCAAGGTTGCGAAGGCTTTCCTGACCGGCGCAAAGCACGACGGTGTCGACCACAAGAAGTTGTGGTTCGCGGCGCTCGGACCCAAAGGAGATGTGTAACCCGTCCGAATCGATGCGTTCATAATTGACGCCGCCGATCATCTTCACGCCCTTGGCCTGAAGCGTTGCCCGGTGAATCCATCCTGTCGTCTTGCCCAAACGTCGTCCCGGCTTTTCTGCCTTGCGTTGTAGCAGGGTAACCTGCCGTGCGGCGGGTTCGGGTTTGGGATCAGCCAGGCCGCCCCGGGCCGTTTCGGGGTCGGTCACCCCCCATTCGGCACGCCATTCTTCAGGATGCAAAGTGGGGCTGTCGCCTTTCTGGGTCAGGAATTCGGCGACATCGAAACCAATTCCACCCGCCCCGACGACCGCCACACGGTCGCCAACCGGGGCGCCGGACAACACCTCTATATAAGAGAGCACGTTGGGGCCGTCCTGCCCCTCGATCCCGGTATCGCGCGGGATGACCCCGGTCGCCAGCACGATCTCATCAAAACCGGCAAGTGTTTCAGGCGTCGCCTCGGCCCCCAGTCGCAGGTCAATACCGCTTTTGTCGACCAAGGTGGTGAACCAGTTGACCAGCCCGTGAAACTCCTCCTTGCCCGGCACCTGCCGCGCGAGATTGAGCTGGCCGCCGATCTGGCCCGCCTTGTCGATCAGCGTGACCCGGTGGCCGCGTTCATCAAGCGCCAGCGCGGCGGAAAGGCCCGCTGGCCCGGCCCCGACAACCGCAATGTTCTTCGGCTGCGCGGTGGCCTCCAGCGTCAACTCGGTCTCAAAACAGGCCTTCGGATTGACGAGGCAGGACGAAATCTTGCCCTGGAA
>NZ_JBARVQ010000424.1:0-6756 GCF_049646345.1 Albidovulum sp.
GGCCGAATTTCCGCAGGAAGAGGACAAGTGCCACCTCGCCCGCCTCATAAGCCAGCTTCCAATCCCAGGCGCCTGTCGCATCGGAGCCACCGAAGGCGCGCTCCATCTCAAGCCGCAGGCGCAGCGCGTCGATCTGGAAGCCCTGCGCCAGATCGGGCTGCAGCGCCTCGGCAACGGCGAGGATCGCGGCGGCAGGCTCAGGCAGGACAGGAACAACGACCGGCGTCAGCACGGTCGGGATAAGCGGTTGGAACGTCATCAGAACACCTCGGGTTGGGGAAAACGGTGAGCCGAAGGCGCTCTCGCGCAGCCTTCCAACTCCCCCTGCGCCATCCTGCCTCTGTCTCTCGAACGTCGATCCTCGGCAGAGCGGTGGTTGATTTTGTTCCTGATATGTTCTATATATGGAATCCAACCAGCAAGGGAGTTTCCCCGATGGAAGACACCACCTTCGCCCTGCCCGTGACGCCCAAACAGATCGCCTATGCGCGGTCGCTGGCGCTCAAGAACCAGACGCTGTTACCTTGGGAGGTACAGCAGGATCGGCGGGCCTTGAGTTCCTGGATCGATGCGCAGGCGAAGCTGAAACCGGTCTCCGCGCTCGACCAGCTGCCGTCCTCCAAGCAAGTCGCCTTTGCCGAGCGGCTCGCTCGTATCAAGCGGCGCGCCGTTCCGGACGAGTGCTTCCGAGACAAGGGCCTGATGTCGAAATGGATCGACGGCAACCGGTGACGAATATCAGTCAGCGGATGGCGTGTTGGCGTCCGGATCACCAAGGGATTCCTTCTGCCTGAGAAATGCGATCCGTAGCGCTTCCGTCGGTGATGACGGAGCGTCCAAAGCCTCGAAGAACGCCTGATAGTCACATGGCTTCAAATTTGTGATGTCAGGGCTGTTGCCATTTGCTGATTTCATTTCTTCGAACCTCCGAGGGAGCATGCGCTGTAACTTGTTAGCCGACAGCCCTAATCGAGTAATGCGGTGTCCCATCCCAAACAAGATCCCAAGACGCGCCCGGACGGACGCTCTGGATGGCGTGTGGCTCAAAGCAGACCAAGCAATTCCCACCAGGAGCCGGAGCCCGAACTGAAGGATAGATCAAGCCCCGGGATCCGGCTCGGCGCAGATGCTGGGCCAAGCTTTGACCTTCGGGATATCCGACCACCGGATCCGGATGCAGGGCAGGATGATCCGGCTCATCGGTCATGTCGTCGAACACCCCGATAAAATCGGCCAGCATTTCCACATAGCGCGCACTGTCATTGAAGCTGCCCGTAAAGCCAAGCTCCCGCGTCCGGTGCCAGGCCACTTCGCTGACGGAAACCATTACATCCCATGCGCAGTACCAAGCACCCCGCTCCTCGGTGTTGAAGCGGTTTCCGCCTGCGCGGGTGTAGGTGAAGGCTGCGTTGACATGACTGTCGCCATAGATGCGCAGGTCGCGGCTGCGGCGCTGCCACGCAAGCTCGCGCGGGTCCAAATGCGGGTTGCGGCCACGTTCCGCAAGAAGACGGCCGCTGGTCAGGCCCTCAATCTCTGCCAAGATATCCATCTCGTCATCGGTATCGACAAGACCGCGCAGAGCTGGCGGCTTGTGGTAGGTTGCGGGCAAGAGGCGAACGAGACCGCGATCGGAAATCTCGGTCTGCTTCATGCTCCACCACGCAACGCGTCAAGATAGGTCCGCACCGCAAGGATCTGAGGCAAACCGCCGTCGATAGCGGTGTCGACCGGACGATTACCCCCAAACAGCGGACCGGTGTTCGGCCGGGCGAACCAGGTTCGAGCCAGCGGCTCGGAAAAATAGAGTTCAAGCGATTTGTAAATGCCAATCACCGCACTGAGCCGCAGCAGTTGGTCCTTTGTCAGTTCCCCCGCGAAGTCCGGCTTCTTGGCGCGCTTCCACGTGCTCTCTGACATGTCGGCAAGGCCCGCCGCTTCCTTCAGGCTGAGACCCCAAGCATCGGCCACGCGGGCATAAGCCTTCAGCGCAACGGCGTTGATCTGGGCAGGTTCTCGGATCTTCTCTGCGACTTGCATGTTGTCCTCCATTGCCACTAACATAGTTCATATGGTCTCATTGTAAAGATCAAATGAACCGGTCGCTCTCTCACCCAAACCGCCGCCCTCCTTCGGTGAAGGTGTACTCGTTGACGATAATCCCCTCCTCGATGGCCTCGTCTGAGGTCAGATGGTCGTATTCGGCCTGAAGCTGGCGATAGACCCAACGTGCGAGATCACGCAGCGCTTCGGTCACAATTTCGTCCGCATCCTCAGTCGGCGGCTGCCAGATCGAGCTGTCGCGCGTGACGTCAACGGACATGGTATATTCGTGGTAGTAGCGACCACGGTGGCTGACCTCGGCGGCGAGCTGGTAGAAGTTCCGCCGCTGGATGGCCTGCAAGCGGTCGGCGATGCCATGCAGAGTCGCATCCGTCGGGGCGTAGTCCCGGATGTGCGCGGCGGCGCCAAGGGCGTGGGACCAGTAGCATTCGAACGACGCTCCATCGCCTTGGCTCCAGAACCCGGAAAACCAGATGCAGGGTTTCTGTCTTGTCCCACCGCTCATCAGGCGAACGGGCGTGGTCTTCAAACGAATGCCGAGGATTTCACAGACCCGCTCGAAATCTTCGTAGACAGCATCCCACCAGTCGTCATGGGGCCCGAGTTCGCGATACCAACTGCGGGCTTTCTCCTTGGCAGTGTCGGAAAGTTCGGGGAACTGATAAACCGTGGTGCAGATGATATCAGGCATCGCAGTCCTCCCCTCGCAACGTGGCCTCAAGCCATTCATGCGTGCTGGTCCAGCCGATGGATTTTCGCTTTCCGAGGTCAATGACATGCGCTCCACCGCCGATGGCGTCCAATCTGGGCCGGGAACAGGTGTAAGCGACTTCGAACCCCCAGAGACCGGTGAGCTCGATCTCTTCCGCTAGGCACAGCACGAAGCGTATGACGCCTTCGATATCGCCTTCCCCCTCATCGTCATGGAACCAGAGGATTGAGCTTTCGGGACCGTCCTGTTGCGTCATGGCAAAGCCAGAGTATTCCGGATCGTCGGCACCTTCATCGTCGAGATGCAGGCGGGTCAAAAGATCGAGCGCCGCGATAGCTTTTTCGGGCGAGCCTACGTCGAGGACGCAGGAAAAGTGGGTGAAGTAGTCAGCCATAGTACCTCCAGAAATGAGAAGGCCCGGCCAGAGGGCCGGGCGGATTGGAAAATGCGGGTCGAGGAACACCAATCACTTACAGGCGACTTGCGCCCGAACCTGAGCCTCTGCATGGGCCTGCAAGAGCTCGCGGTAGTAGCGTTTGCGCGCCGGACGCCAGCTGCGGACGGCCAGCGTGTCGGGATGCAGGCGACCAATGGCGATACGCAGCATCGCGAGTGGCGTGATCCCGGGCGAGACGCCGAGATTGAGGTATGCCCGGCTCATTTCAGCGGACCTCCACGACGGGTGGCGTCCGTTGCGGATCGACGAGCGCCTCAATCTTCTCCGTGCGGCCCATCCAAGGTTCTGGCCGGATCGCCTTGACCCAGTCGGTGAAGCTCGGAATGAACCCCAGATCCTCGCGGACGTGCTGCTCGCCCACCCAGCGGGTCGGAATGATCCTGCCGGTCGACAGCGTGATCGTCGGCCCGAAGACAGTCTCGGAAAGCCAGATTCCAGCCGCATGATGAAACATCGCGCGATGGCGGAAATCCGCAGAGTGGGCTTTCGAGCTATCGTACCAGGCATGGATGGGCTGGTAATCGTCGACCGTGCCGCCCCATTTTTTCACCGAGGAGAGCGCGTGGTGATACGGATGTGCCATCGCCGCCCCCTCAGAAATCATGGGTGAAGAGTTCGGACGACGTGAACCGTTCGTTGAACTCGAGATGGATGCAGCGGGCACCGGCGTCGAAGCAGAACTCGCCATAAGCGCCGTCGTTGTTTTCCCAACCGCCATGGGTGTCGCTGAGGAAATCATAGGCGAGCTGCTCGACAACATCTTCGAGCGAAAGCTGCCGCATCTCGACCTCGGGGCTGTCCCAGGTGATCGCGGCATAGGGAATTTCCACGGCAGGGAAAGCGACAGCTGTCTCCCCCGCCCATGCCGCGATGCTTTCAATCTGGCCGCTGTCGCCCTCGCCATCGAAGGTGACCGTGACATGAGAAATGCCGGCGGCGGTCAGGGCATCGAACAGGCGATCCTTGTTGGCCGGACGCAGTTCGGCCTCGCGGGCGGCTTGTTTGGCCTGCGCCGCGAACACTGCGGCGAAGTCGATGGAGGACGGCGGCATCGGCGCCGGAAGGGTGGGTTCAACCTGGGTCATGGGGGTCTCCGAAGAAGGGGAAAGGGTCGGAGCCCGCCGGGCACTCTCTTGCCCCGGCGAAGCTCACAAAAGCCCCCTGCCCTCCTCTGTCTCTCTGGGGTCATGCCGCGATCTGCAGGGTGCGGGCGGCAAAGGCGCGCCAGAGTGGATCCACGAGGCGAGCCTCCACGAGATCGGCACGCTGCCGCAGGCGGGTTGCGAGATCGCTCTCCAGCCAGTCCGCCGCGCGGCTTGCCTGCGCCCGAAGCTGGCTTGCTTCCATGACCACGACCCGGGCCTCAGTCGCGGTCATGACGGGGGCACACCAAGCGACTGCGCCATTCGCTGCAGCACCGGCAAGGACAAGACGCTCATCGCGGTCAAAGATCGCCAGCATGCGCGGTGCAGCATCAGGCGCCAGTTCTTCCGCCATTTTGATCGCGCCCCGCATGGCTTCGGCCAGCGCCGTGAAATGGCCGATGATCCGAGGACGCGCCTCTCCCGACATCGCAGCCGCAGGGTTGCAATCCGGCAGCGTCAGAGAAAAGGGCAGCGCGGGGTCAAAAGTGCTGTGCGCGACGACCGGCATGACGTCAGCCGGAAACGGGGTCGATAGGGCCGGAAAGGAAAGGTCGAACATGGGAAATATCTCCGACGGTGCGGGAAGCCTCTCTCCCCGCCTCAAGCGTCAAAGACCAAACCGCCGCCCTCTTCCTCGAAGGGGCGACGGAAGGTGTTGATCCGAAGGACGGGTCACATCTTGCCCAAACCCCGCAGCGAAAGCTCTTGGCCCCCACCCACGATGATGTGGTCATGCAAGGTCAGCCCGAGGTATTTGCAGCCCTTCTGGATTTCCTTCGTCATGGTGATATCCGCCTCGGAAGGCGTCGGATCACCGGAGGGGTGGTTGTGGACCACGATGAGGGCACTTGCGTTCAACATAAGCGCCCGCTTAATGATCTCGCGCGGATAGACCGGGACATGGTCCACGGTTCCGATCGAAAGCTGCTCGTCCGAGATGACGCGATTGCGTCGGTCGAGGTAGAGAACATGGAAGCGCTCCACCTCGCCGCGTACGGCCACCGCACAGTAATCGCGAACAGCCTGCCAATTGCCGAGGACTGGGTTCTGGTTCAGATAGCGCCCGAGGATTTCGCGGGCCTTGAGGATGACGGTTTCTTCATGCGGGGTCACGGGGGGGTCTCCGAAAAATGAAAATGCCGACGCCCCTGCCCTGTCGAAGGGCGGGCCATCGGCGCAATTATGAAAAGCTGACCGCCCAACGGGCTTGGGCGGTCAAGCGAACGACGCGCGGCCTCAGCCGACCCGGTCGAGGAGCTTCTTGGCCCGCCCCTCCATGTCGAGGCGGGCATCTTGCTGGGTCTTGTCACGCGCAAGCCGCGTAATGCCCTGCACGAAGTCGAAGATGCTTTCGGGCGGGCGGCCCTCTTCCATCAGCACCTTCTCAATGATCTTGCCGGCTTCGGCCTTCGAGAAGCCGCGCTTACGCAGGAAGTCATCCCGGTCCTCGTCCGTCCGCGCCACGATCTGCTGCCGCGCGGCCTTGATGCCGTTCACGAAGCCCTGCGGCGAGGAGTTGGCAAACCGCGTCAGCGCAGGGGCCGCTTCCTGCGCAAAACGAGAGGCGGCATATTTCGAGTGGCGGATCGTGATCTCCTGAAAATCCTCGACGCCCCAGAGGTTGCGGTTCTGGCACACCGCCCGCAGATAAAAACTCGCCATGCCAAGGGTCTTCGCCCCCACCTCGGAGTTCCAGCAGTAGAAGCCCCGGAAGTAAAGATCGGGGGAGCCGTCGGGCAGCCGACCCGCCTCGATCGGGTTGTGATCGTCGACGAGGAACAGAAAGACGTCGCGGTCCGAGGCATAGAGCGTGGTCGTGTCACGGCTGATCTCGACATCGGGGTTGTAGACCCCGGTCGACCAGTCAAGGACACCTGGCACCTTCCAGCGTGTATCGCCCGTGCCATTGCCCGCGATGCGCTGCACCGCCTCGACCAACTCATGGTCATGGATCCGGCCATAGTCGGGGCCGGTCACCGCGCGCAGTTCGGTGCGGCCATCCTCGGTCTCAAAAGTCTTCACTTGCTCAGCGCGGTGGTTGGTCAGGCCGTATTGCAGGTTGATCCCCGCCAGCGGCGCAGGCAGCTGGCGCAGATAGGACGCCGGCGCGCCGACGATGCTCGCTAGCTGGCCGAACGCCCAATGCGTGGGTGCGACCGGTTCATGCGCTTTCGGCAGGACCAGGTGCAGCCGCTCGGGGTTGTCGCGCGCAGCCTCGACGCGGATGTCCGCCGTCTGTACCACGCGGCTGCGGCTGCGTTCCGACCGGCCCTTCACATTGGCCCAGAGATCGTCGAGCGACAGATACCGCTCGTCATCGGGCCGGTTGAACCATTCGGACGACACCCGCCCGTTCCGCTCACCCCGGCTCACATCCA
>NZ_JBARVQ010000425.1:0-5192 GCF_049646345.1 Albidovulum sp.
CTGCCGGATCCCGAGCGCGTGTTGAATGCCTATCCGCACCAGCTCTCCGGCGGTCAGCAGCAACGCATCGTCATCGCCATGGCCCTGATGGCGAAACCGGCACTCCTGATCCTGGATGAACCGACCACCGCGCTTGACGTGACGGTCGAGGCGGCGGTGATCAAGCTGGTCAAGGAGTTGGGCCAGAAATACGGCACCTCGATGCTGTTCATCAGCCACAACCTTGGGCTGGTCATGGACACCTGCGACCGCATCTGCGTGATGTATTCCGGCGAAGCGGTGGAACGCGGCCCCGTCAAGGACGTGTTCGAAAACATGCATCACCCCTATACGCAAGCCCTGTTCCGCGCGATCCCCGTGCCGGGGGCAGACAAGACAAGCCGGCCGCTGGTCGCCATTCCCGGCAACTTCCCGCTGCCCCATCAACGGCCCAAGGGCTGCAACTTCGGCCCGCGATGCAACTACTTCAAATCCGGAACCTGCGACTCTGACGCGATTGAGATGGCGGCATTGCCGGGCAACCTGCAGCATCAGACACGCTGCACCCGGTTTGCCGACATCGACTGGACCGCACAGATCGACGCGGTGACTGTCCCGCCCGCAACGGTATCCGACACGGTCACCCTGCGCGTAAGAGGCTTGCGCAAATACTATGACGTGGCTGCGAATGCACTATTTGGCGGGCGCGCAACCAAGGTCGTCAAGGCCAACGAAACCCTGTCCTTCGATGCGTATGAAGGTGAAACCCTTGCCATCGTCGGGGAGTCTGGTTGTGGAAAATCCACGCTCTCCAAAGTACTGATGGGGCTGGAGACCGCGACCGAAGGTGCCGTTGTCCTGAATGGACAGCCTTTGGCTGATGTCGCCATTCAGGACCGTGATGCGAAAACGGTTGGTGGCGTGCAGATGGTGTTCCAGAACCCGTTCGACACGCTGAACCCTTCAATGTCCGTCGGGCGTCAGATCATCCGGGCGCTGGAGGTGTTTGGGATTGGCGACAGTGACGCCGCCCGCAAGACGCGCATGTTCGAATTGCTTGATCTCGTCAAACTGCCCCGTGCCTTTGCGGATCGCAGTCCCCGGCAGCTTTCCGGCGGGCAGAAACAGCGCGTCGGCATCGCGCGCGCCTTTGCCGGCAACGCCCAGCTTGTGGTGGCGGACGAACCCGTATCGGCATTGGACGTGTCGGTGCAGGCGGCGGTGACAGAACTGCTGATGGACATTCAGCGCAAGAACGGCACGACCTTGCTGTTCATCAGTCATGATCTGTCCATCGTGCGATATCTGGCAGACCGGATTTTGGTGATGTACCTTGGTCATGTCGTTGAGATTGGCACGACGGATCAGGTCTTCTCACCGCCCTACCACCCCTATACCGAGGCGTTGCTGGCCGCAGCGCCGATCGCCGACACACGTGTCAAGAAACGGGATGTGGTGCTTGAGGGCGATATCCCGTCGGCGGTGAACCCCCCGTCCGGCTGTCCGTTCCAGACCCGCTGCAAATGGAAGTCAAAAGTTGGCGGCGGGCTTTGTGAACGCGAAGTGCCGTCGATCCGGACCCTGGCCAACCATCACCAGATCAAATGCCATCTCGACGTCGATACGTTGAACAACATGGCCCCTGTTTTCTCAATCGCTGCTGAATAACCCAACAAGGCTTGTCATGACCCACATCCTCATCGTCGAATCCAGTTCTCCGGCCGTCGCAGAAATGCGCCGATCCAACAACAGGTCGGCGCCGCAGAATTTTACCCGCGTCTTTCAATCGGTTTGCCCGGATCTGCGCGTGACCACGCGCGAGCCCTATCTCAACCCGCTGAGGCCCGAGGATCTGGAAGGTGTTGATGGCATTGTCATGACCGGTCAGGGGGACCCCTGGGCGGCGGATGACCCCAAGGCAGAACCGATCCGGCGGGCCTGCGAGGTGGTATTTGATCATGCCAAACCCAGCATCGGCGTTTGCTTTGGATTGCAGATCGCCACGGTTGTTCTGGGGGGCAAAATTGTTGCCTCTCCGAATGGGTTCGAAGCCGGGATCGCCAGACAGATCCGATTGACCGAAGATGGCAAACAGCACCCGATGATGCAGGATCGGGTGTGCGGGTTCTCTGTGGCCTGCGGTCATCGTGATGAAGTCAGTGAAATGCCCCGGGATGCCCTTTTGCTGGCATCGAACGATCACACTCAGGTGCAGGCCATGTCCTATACCAAGGGCAACATCGATTTTTGGGGGATTCAGTATCACCCCGAAGTCGCGCCAAGAACAATGGCGGCGGCCTATCGCGAAGGCAAAAGCATGTTCGCCCAGTTCTCACCCCCGCTTGACGATCTGGAACAGGTGGAAACAGACGCCGCCGCCGCCGCGCGCTTGGGCTGTTCTGTCAGTGACTTTGTGTTCAAGACCCGCACACTGGAGCTGTCCAACTGGCTGCTCCATGTTCAATCCAGAGCCTGAAGTGTTTCGGGTTTTGGTCGAAACACCAAACATCAGAATTTGAAACGCATTAGCCAGAAGTGTCTTCCGGCCGATATGATCCGAATATGGATGGATTGGCTTTGCGCAACATCTTCGCACATTGCGGAGAAAGTTCCGTCCATGGGCCATCGACCAGTTGCCGGAAGACATCCCGCATGATGGCGACCGTATTGCGTGCCAATTGCTCAAGCACGTCGGCGCGGCTGATCAGCATCAGGGTGCGCGCGTCCTTTTCGCCCATCGCGCGCACATGAATGCCTTTGAACGCTGCCGGGCTTTGATAAAGGCACAGTGCGGACGTCACGGCCCAGCCATAGCCGATCTGAACAAAACGGATCACCGATTGGCTCGAGTCGAAATTGTATTTCGGGTTTTGTTTGACCCCCATCCCCCGGGCAATGCCGCTTGCCCGTTGCCCGAATTTTGTGGTTTGCGCATGGGCAACCTGAGGCAAGGTACTAACAAGGTCTTCGGTGGTGCTGTCGCCATGATCCGCCGGACAGATCAGAACATAGGGGTCCGTAAAAATCTCCTGCGGATGATAATACTCTTTGGGATCATATGGCGGGCTGTCGACGAGAAAATCAATCTGCAACGCCCGGAACACGTCCTGTTCCCAGGGCACAATCCCGGCGCAAAGTTCAACGGAATCCGCCAATCCTCCGGCCAGGGACACAAACTCCGCCCCCATGGAACAGGACATGCTGTCCGGCATGGCTATCCGAATTCGCTCAAGCTGCGCATCATATTGCGACTGCAATGTATCAACGACTGCTGCCAGCCGGGCCAAGATATCCGGCAGTTGCCCGGCAAGCATTTCGCCTTCGGATGTCAGCATCAGGGGCCGGTTTGACCGTTCCACAAGCTTTACGCCCAGCTTCGCTTCCAGCCGTTGAAGATGCTGCGACACGACCGGTTGCGACCGTCCCGACAAAAGGGCGGCCCGCGTGATACTGCGGGTCTCGGCAACAGCAGCAAAGCTTTGCAGCAGGGTGATATCCGGCAGATCGCGGAACCCGACAGTTTTTGGCACCTCATTGGTCCGTATTGAGAGACGTTTGAGATAGTCTATCGCGTTTCGGGGTTGCATTGAATCAGAATTCGAACCTTTTTCGTTCGAATTCCGATACTTGTTATCTCAACGAAAACCCGAAACGCTTTAGAAAAATTCAGTCTGCCTTGTCCGTCGTCACGGATATCGGGACAGATCGCCCCCAGACCGAAGATTGGTCCGGCGCATCTGGTTGCTTTGATGATAGCGCGGATTTGCGGTGAAGAACGCGCCGCGTTTCGCGGGCCTTCAGTCTGATCCTGCAATCGTGGCTCAGAATTGTACGGCCGCGCCCCGGGGCACGACGAGCGTGCGGCGCGTGCCTGTCGTTTGGCAGGAATTGCCGCTGTCATCCGCGCCCGAGCTGCTTATAGTGCGCGCGAAACTGCGACCGGGGTCCGATGTCACTAGTTCTTTATTCCGCCCATTACGGGCAAGCCGATCCCTTGAACGCGGATGTCTTCGGAGGCTTTGACAGTTGCCGCCGGGTTCTTTTCACTGACCGGGAAGATGTGACCCTGCCGGGGGTGGAGGTGATCCACGATCCGCTTGACGGGCTTGATGCGCCTCGTGCCTCGCGGCGGGCAAAACTTGCGCCGCACCGCTATTTCCCGGATGCGGACTGGTCGATCTGGATCGACAACAAATCACGATTGAAGCGCGATCCCCTTGAGGTGCTGACGGCGGTCCGCACCCAATCCGATGCCGCCTTCTTTGCCTTCCCGCATTTTCGACGCAACTGCGTCTATCACGAATTGCAGACCTGCTGGGAAAACGGGCTCGACGATTACCGCATCTTGAAGGAACGTGAACAAACCTACCGGGCCGAGGGCATGCCTGCGCGTTCCGGCCTGATCGAAGGCCACTTTATGGTGCGCCGCCACAACGACCCGGCCCTGATCCGGTTCGGCGACCGCTGGATGGAGCATGTTCTGCGCTATTCGCGGCGGGACCAGATATCCTTCCCCTATCTCGCGTGGCGGCTGGGGCAGTCCTACGAGTTCATTACCGCGCTCGACTGGCGTGAAACGGTCGAATTCACCGTCCATGACCGCAAGACCCGCAAGACCGATTTCCCGCGCAAGAATGTGCTCTATCAGGAAGCGCGCAAGGTCTGGCACCGGATGAAAGGCCGTAAATGAGCCGGCAGGAGACTTTCACTGTTCCGACGCACGGCCCGGGGCTTTACGAGTTCACCGATCGGGTGCGGGCATTTTGCGAGGGGGAAGGGGAGGCGCTGCTGACGCTCTTCGTGCGGCACACCTCATGTTCGCTCGCCATTCAGGAAAATGCCGACCCAGAGGTGCGGAGCGATCTGACGGAATTCTTCCACCGTCTGGTGCCGCCCTCTGATCATCCGGCGATGTCCTATCTGACGCATACCTATGAAGGCCCCGACGACATGCCCGCCCATATCAAGGCGGCGCTGTTGCCTGTCAGCATGTCCATACCGGTAAAAGCGGGGCGCCCGGCGCTTGGAACATGGCAGGGTGTCTACCTGTTCGAACATCGCCGGGCGCCCCATGACCGCATGGTGGTGGCACATATCATCCGGTAGGCCGCTTTGGCGGGAGGGGCCAGCCGGGTAGATCCGTGGTGTGCGGTCGTTCGGCCAGGGTCTCGTTGTCCCCGCCCCGGGCCGAACACCTGCCTTATCACTCAATC
>NZ_JBARVQ010000426.1:0-3116 GCF_049646345.1 Albidovulum sp.
TGCGCGCCGCCGGGCAGCGCCCGACCGCCCCATGGGCGGGCGCTCCTGCACCGTTTCAAGTAGAACCGAAATCGGACGTGGCGGCACGATAAAGTGCCCTGCAAACCCGTAGGTGCGCCCACCCGCGGTCGGGCGCTGCCCGGCCACCGACACCCGCAACAGGCGCGCAGTTCAAACTGTGATACGACCGAATTCTGATTCACTGCCCGCCCGAAACGCGATAGGTCTGATCCCGGACGGCGATGAGGACGGCATGGATATCTGCACATTGTCGGCGACGGACCTGTCGCGCCGCATGGCGGCCGGGCAGCTGACGGCGCGCACGGTCATGGAGGCCTTTCTTGACCGCATCGCCGCCCTGAATCCCGGCCTGAACGCCATCGTCTCACTCCGCCCCGAGGCGGATCTTCTGGCGGAAGCGGAGGCGATGGACCGCCTTCCCCGGCGCGGCTGGCTGCACGGGATGCCGCTCGCCGTGAAGGACCTTGTCGCCACAAGGGGGCTGCGAACCACATATGGCTCACCCCTCCATGCCGATTTCGTGCCAGAGGCGGATGACTTGATCGCCGCGCGGATGCGGGAAGCGGGCGCGATCTTTATCGGCAAGACCAATACGCCGGAATGGGGTCAGGGATCGCACAGCTACAACCCGGTCCACGGGGTGACGCGCAACCCCTATGACCTGACCAGAACGGCAGGCGGTTCTTCGGGCGGTGCCGGGGCGGCGCTGGCCGCGCGGCTGGTGCCCGTTGCCGACGGGTCCGACATGATGGGCTCGCTCCGCAATCCGGCGGCCTTCTGCAATGTCTACGGGTTCCGCCCAAGCTGGGGGCTGGTGCCGCAGGATGCCGAAGGCGATACGTTCCTCTCGACCCTCACAACCGATGGCCCGATGGGCCGCAGCCCCGAGGATATCGCGCATTTCCTCGAAATCCTCGCCGGGCCCAACCCCGGCACCCCGTTCGGGCGCACGGCCGAGCCCTATTCAGACCTCTTGACCACCGGGATCAAGGGCAAGCGCATCGGCTGGCTCGCCGACTGGGACAGCGCCTATCCGGTTGAGGACGGCATTCTTGAGCTCTGCCGGGGGGCGCTTGCCGCCTTCGAAGACCTCGGCGCGATAGTGGAGCCCATCGCCGCCCCCTTCCCCGCCGAAGACCTGTGGGACAGCTGGACCGTGCTCCGTTCCGCCATCACCGCCCGCGCCAAACGCGACCTTTTTGACGACCCCGCCAAACGCGCCCTGACCAAGCCCGAGACCTTGTGGGAGATCGAGACCGGCCTGACCCGGACCGCCGCTGACCTCTTCCGCGCCAGCGAGATCCGTTCGCGCTGGTATGCCACGGCGGCCCGGCTTTACGACCGTTTCGACGCGCTCGCCCTGCCCTCGGCACAGGTCTGGCCCTTCCCGGCCGACTGGACCTGGCCGCGCGAGGTGGCGGGGCGGGCGATGGACAGCTATCATCGCTGGATGGAGATCACCGTTCCCGTCAGCCTGATCGGCCTGCCCTGCCTGTTGCTGCCCGCCGGGTTCGGCGCAGATGGCCTGCCCATGGGGGTGCAGCTGTTCGGCCCGACCGGCAGCGATGCCCGCATCCTTGCCATGGGCCACGCCTATCACCGCGCGACCAACTGGCCGTCGCAACGCCCCCCGGTCTTCTGATGGCGGACAAGGATCATCCCGAACTGAAGCTGCGCCTCACGCTCAGGGGTGGCGAATGGCTGGGCCCCGGCAAGGCGGACCTTTTGGAGGGCATCGCCGAAACCGGATCGATATCCGCCGCCGGAAAGCGGATGAAGATGAGTTACAAGCGCGCCTGGGGCCTTGTAGAGGTGCTGAACGGAATGTTCCGCGCGCCCCTGGTTGCCTCCAGCCGCGGCGGCGCCGGACATGGCGGGGCAGAATTGACCGAAGCCGGACGCGACGTGCTGCAGCTTTACCGGCAGATGCAGAGCAATGCGGCGAGCGCGACCGAGGTCGAAATCGCGGAGCTGACCCGGCTCGCCGATATTCCCGAACGGAAATAACGCTTGCATGGCAGGCGGAAGCCCCGTTATCTCCGAATGAACATAACGGAATGCCATGCGCCTGATCCTGCCTCTCGCCCTCTGCCTCTTTGCCGCCGCCGCGCGGGCAGAGAGCGCATTGGTCACCGTCGCCACCAACTTCCGCCCTGCCGCCGAGGCGCTGGCCGGGGCGTTCAATGCGGAAACCGGCCACGAGGTCACCCTGACCGCCGGGGCCACAGGCAAACTCGCAGCCCAGATTGCGAATGGTGCGCCCTTCGATGCGTTTCTGTCGGCGGATGCGGAAACACCGAAAAGGCTCGCGGCCGAAGGTCACGCATTGCCCGGCACCTCGTTCACCTACGCGACCGGCGCGCTTCTCCTTTGGTCCGCCGATCCGACCCGCGACCTTTCCGATCCCGCCACAGCCCTGAGGGCGGCCCGGCATGTAGCCATCGCCAACCCGGCCCTGGCACCCTATGGCAAGGCCGCGATGCAGGCCGTTGAAAAAATGGGGCTTTCGGGCGATCTGAACAGCAAGATCGTAACCGCCGAAAACATTGGGCAGGCCTATGCGCTCGTGGCCTCTGGCGCGGCGGCACTGGGCTTTGTCGCGGCCTCGGCAGATACGAAAGATGGAACGGGATGGAGGGTGCCAGAGGGGTTTCACGACCCGATCCGGCAGGATGCGATCCTGCTGAGCCACGGGGCGAACAACCAAGCCGCCCGCGCCTTCCTCGACTGGCTGCAGGGCGATGCGGCCCATGCGATCATCCGCAACTTCGGCTATGAGGCGGGCGAATGACCGACCTCGGCCCCCTCTGGCTGACGCTCCAGCTTGCAGCCATCGTGACCGCCCTTCTCCTGATCCTCGGCACGCCGCTCGCCTGGTGGCTCGCCCGCAGCCGGTCACGCCTTGCGCCGGTGGTAGAGGCCGTGACGGCGCTGCCGCTTGTGCTGCCGCCGACCGTGCTTGGCTTCTACCTGCTCATCGCCTTCAACCCCACGGCCCCGCTTGGCCAATTCTGGCTCTCGCTGACCGGCACCACGCTGACCTTTTCCTTCACCGGCCTCGTTCTGGCCTCGCTGATCTACTCATTGCCCTTCAC
>NZ_JBARVQ010000427.1:0-1715 GCF_049646345.1 Albidovulum sp.
ACTTTGGGCACCCAAAGGGGGTACGAGCGCCTTGCAGGCGCCCGTTTTGGCCTCGAGGGTCGGTATCAGGCCGGTTGTTCGGGGCGGGTTCCGAGGCTCACGGCCGCCAGGTGAGCCAGCGGCCGTGATGTAGTTTCGTAGAAGTTACGATCAATCAGTCAGCCAGCTGACGACTTGGCCCTCATGTCCCGAAACCCACTCTTTTGCGTAGTCCGCCGGATCCTTGCCATCGATAACCAGCGCATAGGTCATGTCGCTGACCTCTTCGGTGGTCAGAGCCATGTTGGAGAACAGCTTGGCCACTTCAGGATGCGTGTCGTTCAGTGACTTTTGGTACATCAGATGCAAATAGGCCGAAGACCACGCCGAACCGGCCATAGAGTTCTCAAGCCAGTTCGGATCATCCGTCGGCTGCTTGACGTCCCAATTTGCATCGTCATGCGGCGGTTCCGCCAGAATCTGTAGGTCATGCAACGCAAACACGTAGTGTGGTGTATAACAGAAGCCGACCCAGGGCTTGCCTGCCTTGATCGCGGTGTCGAGCCCGGCGTAGGCAAGTGTTTCGTCGCTTTCGCTGAGATCCATGGTCTGATCATAACCATAAGATTTGGCTCGAATTTTCTCAATGTTCGTAGAGGCCCAACCGGGTGCGCCGATCCAAACCTCACCCCGACCATTGCCATCACTGTCGAACAGTGCGGCAATTTCGGGCTTGGTCAGGTCGTCGATCGAGCGAATCTCATGGGCATCGGCCGTCGCCTTGTCGACGCACATCCCCTGAAACGCCTCAACGCCGTGCGGGTTCATCGCGACGGTGCCCTTTTCGGTCACGAACGTGTCATACAGATTCTGCTGGTTTGGCAGCCAGACCTCGGGATGGGCCTGCATCGAACCGCTGTCCATCGCCTCGAACACGATCGGGTTGGTGCCATTCTGGAGTTCGACGGACAGGCCAAGATTGTCCTCGATGATCACTTTCAAGATGTTTGCGGTTGCGCTGACCGACGGCCAGTTCGGAACACCAATCACGATATCAGCGCCCATGGCTGGTCCGCAAACCGCTGTCGCAGTTGCCGCGAGCATAAAGTTCAACTTGTTCATATTTCTCTCCCTTTGTTGCACCAATTTTTTTTCGAGCCCCCTGCCTCGGCCATTTGTCAGATGCAGTCCGGCAGTTCATAGCCGACCGCGTAAGTCCTGCGAATTGCCTCAAGCGCAGTCTCGGTGCTCATGCTGTTGCCGAACCTGTCGGCATGTACGAT
Organism: Albidovulum sp.; assembly: GCF_049646345.1. Lineage (GTDB taxonomy): Bacteria > Pseudomonadota > Alphaproteobacteria > Rhodobacterales > Rhodobacteraceae > Albidovulum. The sequence goes on from NZ_JBARVQ010000427.1 coordinate 1,263, forward strand.
GCCCAGATCAAACGGCGGTGTTCCTGTCGTCATCCAGTGGGCGAGGAACTCGGCACTGCCGCCACCTGTGCCGATCCCTACGTTGAAGCCAGTCGCGAGCCAGAGACCTTCATGGTCCGGCATCGGACCGAGCATAGGCAGCCCGTCCGGTGTCCAGCACATCGGCCCATTGTTAACGACCTTGATGCCTGCTTCACCAAAACTCGGCATCCGCTCAATCAGCCGCTCCAGATGAGGCATGATGCGGTCAAGTTCGGGTGGGAACAGGTCTTCCTTGAAATCTTCTGGAATACCGTCCAATGCCCAGAACTTAGGTTCGGCTTCGTAAACTCCTGCGAGAACACCTTTAGCTTCCTGACGCACGCTGCCGGACACATAGCTGTCTCGCCAGGCTGGAACCTCATAGTCGAGTGCTTCCAGGGCTGGAATCGACTGAGTAATCATCTCCTGGTG
>NZ_JBARVQ010000428.1:0-1534 GCF_049646345.1 Albidovulum sp.
GGCCACGCCCGTCGCGATGCAGGCATCCAGCACCGACATGTTCACATAAGGTGTTCCGACATTGATCACGATCCGGCAGCCGGTCTTGCGGATCAGGTCGGCAACCGCGCCCGTGTCCTTGGCATTCAGCCCATGCGCCTCGAACGTACCCGCAACCTTCATCGCGCCCTTCTCATGGACGCTCGCGATGATCTCGTCGCATTTCGACTTCGTCCGGCTGGCGATATGCAGATCGCCCAGCACATCATTATGTTGCGCGCATTTATGCGCCACGACCTGCGCGACACCACCGGCGCCGATGATCAGCACGTTCTTTTTCACTTCGGCTGTCTCCTTGTTCTTTCGACAGGGGAAGGGAGGGGCGAACCCTCACGACAGGCTAGAGGCATAGTCCTCATAGCCAAACTCACGCACCAGACGGATCGTTCCGTCGAGCTCCTTGACGGCGATGGACGGCATGCCGACGCCGTTGAACCAGTTCTTCTTGACCATCGTATACCCGGCAGCATCGGCCACCGAAATCCGGTCGCCTACATGCAGCGGCTGTTCGAACCGCGCATCGCCAAAGATGTCGCCCGCAAGGCAGGACTTGCCGCAGATCTGGTATTCGTGGTCCCCCGCCTGCGGCAGCTTGGCCTGTTCGCGGTAGATCAAGAGATCGAGCATATGGGCTTCGATGGAACTGTCCACGATGGCCAGATCCTTGCCGTTGTTCAGCAGGTCCAGAACCGTCACCTCAAGCGAGGTCGAATTGGTGATCGCGGCCTCGCCCGGCTCCAGATAGACCTGCACGCCGAATTTCTCAGAAAATGCCTTCAGCCGCCGGGCGAGGTCATCGACCGGATAGCCTTCGCCGGTGAAATGGATGCCGCCGCCAAGGCTGACCCACTCAACCTTTTCCAGAAGGGTGCCGAACTCGGCCTCGATCCGGCCAAGCTGCTGGTCGAAAAGGTCGAAATCCCGGTTTTCACAATTGTAGTGGATCATGAAGCCCGAGATGCGGTCGATCACAGTCATGATCTTCACCGGGTCCCATTCGCCCAGCCGCGAAAACGGCCGCGCCGGGTCGGCAAGGTCGAAACCGGATGTCGAAAAGCGCGGGTTCAGTCGCAGCCCGCGCTGGATGCCCGCTGAATGATTGTCGAACCGCTCCAACTGGCCGATGGAATTGAAGATGATCTTGTCGGCATACCCCACCGCCTCTGCGATCTCATGATCGGCCCAGGCGACGGAATAGGCGTGGGTTTCCTTGCCGAACTTTTCCCGGCCAAGCCGCAGTTCGAAAAGCGATGAGGATGTCGTGCCATCCATATGATCGCGCATCAGAACAAAGGCTGACCAGGTGGCGAAGCATTTCAAAGCCAGCAAAGCCTTGGCACCGGAGCCTTCGCGCAGCCGGTCGATGATCTCCATGTTGCGAAGCAGCTTCGCCTTGTCGATCAGATAGAAGGGCGTCTGAATCACTTGCATCCCCCCACCGGCAAAAGGAAGGGTCCCTATAAGGCCCGTTACCCCCTGTGGCAAGGGTCAGAGC
>NZ_JBARVQ010000429.1:0-8340 GCF_049646345.1 Albidovulum sp.
TGCGGAAGCACCATGCATCGCCAACCAGCAGGTCAAAGCTGAAATGGATGCGCAGGTCATCTTCGTTCCAACGCGTCGCGGCCACTTCAAAGATCGGCCAGTTCGTGGCATCGATGATTTCGTGCGACATGCGGTCGCGCACTTCGGCAAGGCAGGCCTCGGCCTCATCCTCGGTTTTACCGCGCATGTCATATTGGGTGAACGTGTATGGATCGAGATCGTTGAGCACGACTTGTGTCAGGTCTGGCTTGCAGACGATGCGCATCTGCGGATGTCGGTCGATGATGATCTGAAAGGCCTGCGTGAGCCGGTCGAGGTCCATCCCCTTGCAGTCAAACTCGACATAGCCGTGGCCGGCCACCGCAATGTCAAACAGACCGGAGCGGCCGAACCATTGCGCCTGCTGAATATCGGTCAGGGGAAAGGGTTCGTTCCGGTTCGCCGGATCCACCGGGATCCGGGGCACGTCGCTTGTGTTGTCCTGGGACTTTTCGGACTTCTTGCGCGCCACCACGGCTGCAAGGGCTGCCTTTTGGGTTTCGGTCAGGGTGTCCAGATCAAGAGTGTTCAATTCATTCATTGAAATCGTCCTTTGATTAAGCTGTCGCGATAATGTCTTCGAGCTGTTTGTCGGTTTTTCCCGAAATCTCGGCCAACGCTTCCCGAAGAAGTGCTGCGTCGATTTCGGCGGTCAGCGTGTCGATCACGCGGGCGATGGCGCCGATTGTCTTGCCCTCAAGGAAGGCTCCAAGATCAAGCGGCACATCGAATTCGGCGCGGATCGCGCTGACGACTTCTGTCGCCAGAAGGGACGTTCCGCCAAGTTCGATGAAGTCATCAGCCGTGCCGATCTGCCGGTCGTCCAGATAACGGATCCACAAGGCAAGCAAGCGGTGTTCGGTTTCGGTTTCCGCGGCCACATAGGGCGACGTCAGGGCTGGACGCTCAAGCGCTTCGGCACCCTCACTGGCCTTCGAGAGACTGGCCATGGCCGCTTCGATATTGGCAGTTTCACCGGCCTCGGCAGGGGCGTCGACCCAATAGCGGCGGCGCTGCCAGGGATAGGACGGAAGGTCGAGCTTATCGACACGGGCGTCTTCAGTGCCAGCGGTCGCGGCAACATCCGCCCCGAGGGCCCAACACCGCGCCAATGCCGCGCGTGCAACTGTGGGATCGGGCGTGTTTTCAGACCGGCTGCGCGCTGCCTGCACTGCCTGAAGGGACCCCTGACCGGCCTGTTGGGCGTTCTGGCGCAACAGATCACCGGCCACGCAATTTGGCCCCATATCGAGTGCTACGTGCTTTTGGGCCATCGACAGGAATGTGTCCGCCGCGTCACGGAAACGCACCGTCCCTGTCAGATGCGCGGTCCAGTAGTTAGTATCGGGTGCGCGGCCCGGATCCATGAACGTGCCGGTCACGCTTGAGATCCAGCGCAGTCGTGGTGGCGAGAAACTTTCCTCCAGAATGGCTTTGGTAAAATCCGGGGCGATGGCCTCGGTCAGGTGCGAATGCAGTGCCGCGCCCACATGCAGGCGGCGCGCTTCAAGGTTCAGTTTTTCCTGGATCATGGGAATCGCCTGATCCAAAGCGGCAAGCGGCCCCGAGAGGGCGGTGTTGTCGTCGGCATTCGCGGCGCCGATGGACAGACCGCACTCCCGCGCGATTTCCGCAAGCGCATCTGCCGGGGCGGCAACCGAGATCATGCCGCCTTTGGGCATGCTGAGCATCAGGGTGGAGCGGGCCGCCACAAGACGGATGGCAGCCTCTTCTGTCATGACCCCGGCACGAACCGCCGCGGCGTATTCGCCATTTGAATGCCCCATGACAAGGTCCGGCATCAGGCCCCAGCTTTCCATCAGGGCGCCCATGGCGTTCTGAACTGTAAAGAGCGCCGGGAACATGATGTCCGGTTGCTGCATGCGCTCGGCAAGGGCGGCGTCGGATGCGGCCTTTGCATCCAGCATCGCCAGCAGGTCATGCCCGACGAGCGTCTGGAAACCTGCGGCAACGCGCTCGACGGCATCGCGGAAGACCGGTTCGCCCATCAGCCCCGCACACATGCCCGGATATTGGGCACCACCTCCGCAATAGACAAAAGCAACCGGCTTTCGATCATTGCCGTGAATGCCAAAGTAATTGTCGCTCAGTTCGGTACGCCGCAATTTCCGGGTGGCCGTTTCAATATCGCTGGCCAGAAACGCTTGCCGATGCGTCAAAGCGGCACGTCTGTTGCGTAAGTTGGCCGCCAGCGTGGCAGGGACGGTGTCGGGATGCGCGTCGAGCCAGTCGGCCAGCCGGGTGCCCATTGCCGCCAATGCGGCTTCGGATCGTGCGGACAGAACAAACAGTTCATCCCGGGCCACAGGAACGTCGGTCATGCCCTTCGCAGGCTCGGTGCCCGGAACGCTTTCAAGAACCATATGAATATTGGTCCCGCCCATCCCGAATGAGCTGACCCCGGCACGGCGCGTCTGAGAGGCGCTCCAATCCCCGAGTTCGGTTTGGACCTTCATGTTCCAGCCATCAAAGTCGATGTTGGGATTGGGGGTGTCAAAGCCGGGATTGGGTACCAGTTGCCCCTGCTTGAGCATCAAAGCGGTCTTGATAAGCCCCGCTACACCGGCGGCAGTTTCCATATGGCCGATATTGGCCTTGACCGAACCGATGCGCAGGGGGGCGTCGGATGCGCGATCCGGGCCGTAAACCTCGGCCAGGGCCGCGGCTTCTATCGGATCACCCAAAGGTGTTGCCGTCGCATGCGCCTCGACATAGTCGATGCTATGCGCCGGGCAATCGGACAGTGCCACAGCACGGCGGATCACTTCGACCTGACCATCGGTGCTGGGGGCGGTAAACCCGACTTTGCGGTTGCCGTCGTTGTTCATCGCCGACGCGCGGATCACACAGTAGATCTCGTCACCGTCCCGCTGGGCATCCTCCAGTGGTTTCAGCACCACGACCCCCGCGCCGGACCCGAAAATGGTTCCGCTGCCATCCGCATCGAACGATCTGCAACTGCCATCGGCTGAAAAGGGCATGCCCTCGCGGTGCTGATAGCCGCTTTTTTGTGGAACCTTGATCGAAACGCCCCCGGCGACAGCCACATCGCATTCGCCGATCAGCAGGCTTTGCAAAGCCTGATGGACCGCGACAAGTGACGTTGAACAGGCGGTCTGGACCGTGATCGCCGGGCCATGCAGGTTCAGCTTGTAGCTGACACGGGTGGCCAGATAGTCCTTTTCGTTCGAAATCAGCGACAAAAAGCCGTCCGGTGTCGACAAAAGCTGCGGATTGCAGGAAAGATTGCGGATCAGGTAGCTGTTCAGGCTGGCCCCGGCAAAGACGCCGACCGACGGTGTGCGTGCCGGATCAAGCCCGGCATCTTCAAAGGCCTCCCAGACACATTCCAGAAACAGCCTGTGCTGGGGGTCCAGCACCAGCGCTTCTCGTGCGGGAATGCCAAAGAAATCGGCATCGAAGGTTTCGATGTCGTCCAGCATGCTGGCGACGGGGACAAAGCCGGGCGTTTCCAGAATCTGTTCTGAAGCGCCCGCAGCGCGCAGGTCTTCGGGTGATAGCGGTTCGAAACTTGTGTCACCGGCGGTCAGCATGCGCCAGAATGCGTTTTTGTCAGGCGCGCCGGGGAAGCGATTGGCAAGGCCGATGATTGCGATATCGAAGGACATTATTTGCCTTTCTTACGGAAGGAGGACAATCTGGAGATCGCTTTGGTCTGACGACCTGCGCGGTCCCGTTCGTGGGAAGAAGGTTCGGCGGATGCCGGTGCGGCCCCCGCTGAACCGGCGCCGATCTGTTCTGACAAGCGGCGGATGCTGGGGAACCGGAACAGTGAGATCAGGGGGAAATCGCATCCGGTTTCCGCCTTGATCTGGTGATAGGCTTTGACCAGAAGGGCCGACCCTGCGCCGATATCGAAGAAGTTGTCTGTCGCGCTGACCTGATCCCGGTTCAAAAGACCGGCAAGAATAGCGGCGACGGTCGTTTCAAAGTCACCTTCCGGCGCAATCACAGCGGCAGGCCCGCCGGTGTCGGGTCCGGTTTCCATGGCGATCAGCGCCTTGCGATCCACTTTGCCGTTGCCGGTAAGGGGCAGCGTATCAAGCCGGGTAATGCTCTGAGGGACCATGTGGCGTGGCAACACCGCCATGAGCGCGGTATGAACCTGCTCGGTCAGCGGCACCTCTGTCGCAGGCCCAGCTTCGTCGCCATCGGCAGCAATCTCACCCGCGACCAGAGCCAGCATGAACTTCTGGTGTTCGCTCAGGGCAAAGCGGTCGGCCGTGCGGGGGAACGAGATGTCGCCCACCGCGCAAACGCCGAACCCTGTCTCTGCTGCGGCATGACGCAACAACTGCAATACGCTGCCGACCTCGATCTGGCACATGGATGTGGCGATGTCGCCGTATTGCGCCGTGATCTCTTCAAGATCGGCGACGAGATAGACGTAGAAGGGGGCCTTGTCCGCCCAGGCCCGGTTGTAACCCCAATGAATATCGTGGGGCAGGGCGCCTTCACTGACCAGTTCAAGGGCGTGTTCGAATGGATAGTAACGCCAGATGCCGGCCGGCATGCCTTCGGCCAGATCGTGTTTCAGGTACATATAGATCTGTATCGGATAGAGCCCGCCGCCGGATGCATAGGCAAAGCGGGCCTCGCTTCCTTCCACCATGCGGGCACCGTGCAGCGGGGAAAGAAACCTGTTGAGGGCTTCGAGCGACAGCGGGGTGGCGGAAAAATTGCGCCAGCTTCTCAGGCGGCTGTCACCGGGGACCGGCGTGCCAAGCGGATGCAGTTGATGCGCGGTTCCCTGAGGCACGAGCGACCGGTAGGCGAGTTTTGCCTCAAGCCGTTGCGCCGGGTCGCTGCGGGTGATCTGCCGGTCCTCGAAGGCGGATTGCTCGGACTGGGTATCGGGGGATGTATCCGCGCCCTCGGCGGTGATGAACGCGGCAAGCGATTTGCCACTCGCACCGGTCTGCACCACTGCAACGCAGTCGCGCACACCATCGACGGATAGCGCAACGCGCTCGATCTCGCCCAGTTCGATCCGCTGACCGTTGATCTTGATCTGAAAGTCGTTACGGCCGAGAAACTCAATATTGCCGTCGGGCAATACCCGCCCCAGATCGCCGCTGCGAAAGACCGTGCCTTCAATACCGGGCAATTGAAGATAACGTGCCGCGGTTTCCTCGGGGCGGTTCAGATAGCCCTTGGTGACGCCAGCGCCTGTGATGTGCAGCTCGCCCGGGACCCAGACCGGACAGCGCCGACCGGAGGCATCGAGGATGTGATATCCGGCATTTGCCAGGGGTTTTCCGTACGGAATTGACGACCAGTTGGGATCAACCTCGCCAATCCTGTTCCAGATGTCCCAGATCGTCGTTTCGGTCGGCCCGCCAGAGGCAATGATATCGAGCTTGGGCCAGAAAAGGCGCAACTGATCGGGCAGCGGCACGGGGATCCAGTCCCCGGCAAGGATCATCCAGCGCAACGGCGGCAGGTTCTTGACTTCGGCCGCGGGGCGCGTCTGAAGGTAATCGGCCATCATGCCCGCAAAGGCCGGAACCGAATTCCAAAGTGTCACCCGGTGACGGCGCATCTGTGCAAGCCACGCCTCGGGATCAAGCCGTGCCTCTTCCGCCGGAAGGACGAGAGCGCCGCCTGCGGCCAACACTCCGAAGATGTCAAAGACCGAAAGGTCGTGGTGCAGCGCCGTAAGACCAATTGCGCGATCATCGCCCCCGATGTCAAAGCGGCTGATGATATCGCGAAGCCGGTTTGCAACATTCCCATGCGTGATCATCACGCCTTTCGGAAGGCCGGTGGACCCGGATGTATAGATGACATGACTGACATCCCCGGATTGCAACGGGGGCAGGGCGGTCAGCGCCTCGGGCCGGTCGGATGCGCCGGATGTGTCCAACAGGCCCTCATCCACCAGTACCCGTTGCAACGGGTGGTCGGGAAACTGGCTGGCAAAGGCAGAATCGGTCAGACAGATCCGCAAATCGGCGTCTTTTGCGATATGGGCAAAGCGGGCTTCTGGTACGGTGGGATCAATCGGCACATAGGCAGCACCAGCCATATGCGTGGCCAGAACCGCAATCGGCTGGGCAAAACCCTTTTCCATCAGGATGCCGACGCGGTCACCTTGCCGGACACCTGCTGCGGCAAGGCGGGCGGCCAGACGCCGTGCGGCGGCATGCAATCTGTCATGCGTCACGTCCTGCGTCGGTGTGGCAACTGCCAGTGCTTCAGGTCCGGCGGCACGGGCTGCTTCCAGCATGTCGCGCAGCGTTGTGTTCGCGTCCGGCATGGCGGTCCCGCCGCGCGGCGTCTGATCAAGCGCCTCGATCAGGGCAACCTGGGTAGATGGCAGATAGTCCATCTGGTCATTGGCCGTCTTCTTCCAGACGTCGCTTTGGGTGGCAAGACGCGTGGCAAGTTCCTGGAAAGCCTCGAACATATCGTCGATCATGCCGTCGGGGTAATGCCCCTCGACCACGTCCCAGCTGAAGGCAATTCCGCCAGAAGGTGTTTCGCTGACCTGATGATCGAGCGTGACCTGCGGTGTCTGGGTCAGCGTATAGACCGGGGTCCCGATCGCACCGAAACCGCGAGGATCGAAGCCCTGACCGGACAGATTCAGCAGACTGGTATACACGACCGAAAGCGCTGCCGCATTGTGATCACCACGCGCGGTGCGCAGAAGATCCAGAATTGTAATGCCTGAAACGTCGCGATGTTTCATGTGGTGCCAGAGACTATGCTGCATGTCCCGGGCCCGGCTTGCCAGATCATCGCCCTCGGCCCGACGCACCGGCACCGGCATCATCGAGGTAAAATCGCCTGCAATGTTCAGCAGGTCATTGCCAAGGTTGGGGCGGTTGAACACGGTCACGTTCAGGGTGCAGTCCTCGGACCCGCTCCAGCGCGAGATGATCTCACCAAAGACGGCCATGACCCATCCGGTCGGGGTGATGCCCATATCGCGCGATTGGGTCTTGATGGCGTCATATGCCTGCGGCGGCAGTTCAAATACGAGGCGGCGGAACCGACCGCCCTGATCTTGCCCGGCATCCGGTTTCTGGTGCCGCACCGGCAGCATCGGTGGCGGCGGCAGGTCTTCGACCACACCTTTCCAATAGGCCAGGCCATTCTGATAAACGGGTTTCTGCTTCTGCGCGATTTCGTGGAAGACATAGTCGCGGAACGACACCGTGATGGGGGAAAGCGGGGTGTCGGGGTCTGTATAGGCCGAGCAGAAGTCCCCGATGATCCGCAACAGGCTGCCGCCGTCCACATGCAGCAGATCCTGCGAATAGCTCAGACGAAAGCGGTTGTTGCCCAGATTGAAGGCCGCCAGCGCGAAGCCCGGCCAACGGTCCGTTTGATGGACCGTATGCGATGCGGTTTCCCGATGCGTGGCAAGGCAGGCGTCACGCTCGGGCCCGGACATGGCCGACAGGTCGATCAGCGGGATTTCATATTGCGGCACGTCGGGCAGAATGCGCTGCATGGCATCGTCATCAACAACGGCGCGCAGCATGTCGTGACGGATAACGGTTGCGTCCCAGGCCGCTTGCAGCCGTTTCAGATCGAGACCCTCAATGTCGGTTTCCGTGTAGTAGTGGATCGAGACAGAGCCATGGTCGAAGGCGTTCTGGCGCCCGACCCAATAGGCCCGCTGAATATCGGTCAGCGGGAAGGGCGCGTGACGCTGTTCCGGATCGACGGACATTCCGGGCCCGTCGGCATTGGCGCTGGCGATCCGGTCAAGATGGGCGATGATCTGGGGCTTGTGGGCGCTGATCGCGTTGATCACGTCGGATTTGCCAAGGATGGTCTCTGGGCCGTAAACGCGCAGGTCACCATCCTCGGCCGCCAGGATCACGCCCTGTGAATGCAGGGAGTCCACGAGGTTGGCACAATCCACGATTTCTGTGTTCAAAAGGTTCACAGTACCAACTCCATTGCTTTGGTGTTGCGTGTCGCGCGTGCACTCAGCACGGCGGCAATGGCGCGGGGGGTGCGCAAATCGGACAGGTCTGCCAGGCTCAGTTGCGACGGGCCATGCAGAAGACCGGTTTCGATCCGCTCGATCAGCCGCATGCCGCGCAAACTGTCAAAACCCAGTTCAAAAAGATCGCCATCGGCACTTGCCAGATCCTGACCAGCCACGTCCGATACGTAGCCGCAGATCCGCTGCACCATCCAATCCGGCACGGGGGAAACGGTTCCGACGGCTGGAGCGTCTGTCTTTTCGGCAGCGATCGTCGGTTCATTCTGTTTGCGGATCTGTCCGCGAAACAGGCG
>NZ_JBARVQ010000430.1:0-7515 GCF_049646345.1 Albidovulum sp.
GCCTTCATCAGCGGCACCGGGGTCGATCAGCCCAAGGGCATTCTGCTGCCGGCCAAAGTGGCGAATGCGACCTGGACCTGGGGCAATCTGGGCTACATCCCGACGGGTGCTGCCGCCGATTTCGCCACCACCAATGCCAGCGATTGCATCGTGAACCTGGTTTACGCGCTGGGTGCGGATTACCGCGCCAACGGCACGTTCATCATGAACAGCAAGACCGCCGGTGCGGTTCGCAAGATGAAGGACGCCGATGGCCGCTTCATGTGGGGCGACAGCCTGCAGGCGGGCGAGCCTGCACGCCTGATGGGCTATGCGGTGCTGATCTGCGAAGACATGCCGGATGTGGGTGCGAACACCTACCCGATCGCCTTTGGCGACTTCCGAGCCGGCTATACGATTGCGGAACGCCCGGACCTGCGCATCCTGCGCGATCCGTTCTCGGCCAAGCCGCATGTGCTCTTTTATGCCTCAAAGCGCGTGGGGGGCGATGTCAGCGACTTTGCCGCGATCAAGCTGCTGAAATTCGCGATCTCGTAAGGGATTGCGGGTCGGTCGGGGCCTGATGGCCCCGGCCGTTCGGGCGCGGGCCGCGCAAAACCCTCGTGTTGTCTAGCTGCTCCCTCCGTCCGAGCAATGCGGGGCTGGCCCGCGTCCGATCCTTGTCAGAGGGCGGGCGCGACAAAAACGTTCCGGAAAATGTTGAATTGCTAATGCCCTGCCGCGCTGCGCGCGCTCGGGCCATTGGCGTTACTGATTGTCACAACGTTTTTCCGAAACGCCACATCGGAGATATCCCATGATGCTGAGCGAAGTGACACCGGTGCCGCAGGCGGTCTTGCCGGTGGCGGAATTCAAGGACCACCTGCGGCTTGGCACCGGGTTTGCCGATGACGGGGCGCAGGATGCGCTGGTTGAGAGCTACCTGAGGGCCGCTTTGGCGGCGGTCGAGGGGCGCATCGGCAAGGCGCTGATCGCGCGGGACTATTTGCTGGAGACGAATGGCTGGCGTTGGCCGGATACCCAGGCTTTGCCCGTGGCCCCGGTGAGTGCGGTTGTTTCCCTTACCGTGAAGGATCGGGACGGGGTGCCGGATCTGATCGATCCGACGCGCTACCGGCTGGAGAAGGATGCGCATCGCCCGAAAATCGTGGCGGCCGGGGCCTTGCTGCCGGGCATTCCGGTGGGCGGTGTGGCCGAGGTGGTGTTCACGGCAGGGTTCGGCCCGGCCTGGGCCGATGTGCCGGTGGATCTGGCGCAGGCGGTGTTCCTGTTGGCGGCACAATATCACGAGAACCGGCATGAGGCGGGCGAGCGGATGGCGATGCCATTCGGTGTCATGGCGCTGATCGAGCGCTGGCGCACGGTGCGGGTTCTGGGCGGGGGGGCGGTATGAGCGCGCCGAGGCTGAATCGCAAGCTGGTGCTGGAAGAGGCGCAAAGGGCGCCCGATGGTGCGGGTGGCTGGGCGCTGAACTGGGTGGCGCTCGGCACGCTTTGGGTGGCCGTCGATGCCGGGACGGGACGTGAGCGGGCGGGGGAGTTTCTGACCGTTTCGTCGGTTTCTTACCGGATCACGGTGCGGGCCGCGCCGCAGGGCGCGCCGTCGCGACCAAAGCCCGAGCAAAGGTTTCGCGAGGGTGCCCGCGTCTTTCGTATCACGGCTGTCACCGAGGACGATCCGGGCGGGCAGTACCTGACCTGTTTCGCACAAGAGGAGGTCGTGGCATGAGCTACGGAGCGGCGGCCGCGCTTCAGGCGGAGATCTATCAGAGGTTGACAGCGGATACGGCGCTGGACGCTCTCGTTTCCGGTGCGATCTACGATTCCGTGCCGCCGGGAACGGTGACGGGAACCTATGTGTCGATCGGGCCCGAGGATGTGCGCGATGCCTCGGATCAGGTGGGGCGGGGCGCGTTTCACGAATTCACCGTCTCTGTCGTGACCGATCAGGCAGGGTTCCAGAATGCCAAGGCGGTGGCGGCGGCGGTGTCGGATGCGCTGACCGGCGCGACGCTGGTACTGGCACGCGGGCATCTGGTGGGACTCTGGTTCCTGAAAGCCCGCGCGCGGCGGGTCGAAAAGGCGGATGTGCGGCGGATCGACCTGACCTTCCGGGCGCGGATCGAGGATTGACGTTGAGATCCCGGGTCAAGCCCGGGATCTTGTTGCACAAATCGAACAATTCAGGGCGTCAGTTCTTCGCTGACGGCCCGGCTATTTCACGAAACGGAGAACGGATATGGCTGCCCAGAACGGCAAGGACCTTCTGATCAAGCTCGACCTGACCGGGGGCGGGCAATTCAATACGATTGCGGGTCTGCGTGCGACGCGGATCAGTTTCAACGCCGAAACGGTCGATGTGACCAGTCTGGAGAGCCAGGGTGGCTGGAGAGAGTTGCTGGGCGGGGCGGGCGTACGGTCGGCTTCGGTCTCTGGTTCCGGTGTGTTTGTCGACAGCGCCACCGACGACCGGGCGCGGCAGATCTTCTTTGCCGGAACAGTCGAGCAGTTTCAGGTGATCATCCCGGATTTCGGCATTGTCGAGGGGCCGTTCCAGATTACCGCGATCGAATATGCCGGCAGCTACAATGGCGAGGCGACCTATGAGCTGTCGCTCGCCTCGGCCGGCGCGCTCAACTTCACGGCGATCTGATGGCCAATCCCTGGACGGGGGAGGTGGCCGTGACGCTCGACGGTGAGCGGCATGTGGCCAAGCTGACGCTGGGGGCGCTGGCCGAGCTGGAGGTGGGGTTGGGTACGGGCACGCTGATCGAACTGGTGGAGCGGTTCGAGGCGGGGCGGTTTTCGACCCGCGATGTATTGATGCTGATCGTCGCGGGGCTGCGCGGCGGTGGCTGGAAGGGCACGGCAGGCGACCTTCTGAACGTGGAGATCGGCGGCGGGCCGGTTTCGGCGGCGCGGGTTGCTGCCGAGCTGCTCGCCCGTGCCTTCACGGTGCCGGAGGGGCAGTGAGGTGGACTGGCCGGGGCTGATGCGGGCGGGCCTGTCGGGCCTTGGCCTGACGCCGGATGTCTTCTGGCGGCTGACGCCTGCCGAACTGGTGCTGATGCTCGGCGATCCGGGCGCGGTGCCGCCCTTGAACCGGGCGCGGCTGGAGGAACTGGCGCGGGCCTGGCCGGATGCGTCGATTAAGATGAAGGAAGGGTGAGATGCCGGTTACGGACGGATTGGACGGGATCGACGGGCTGGCCGTGCAGGCAGCCGCGTTGGAGACGAGCCTTGGCGGCGCGCAGGCGATGACGGCGGCGTTTGACGCCGAACTGATGCGGATGCGGGAGAGCATGGTCTTTACCAGCCGCGAGGTTGGCACCTTGTCGACGAGTATCGGTGGCGGCCTGAGGCGGGCCTTCGATGGCCTCGTCTTTGACGGAATGAAGCTGTCGGATGCGTTGAAGCAGGTGGCGCAGACCATGTCCAACGCCGTCTACAACGTGGCGATGAAGCCGGTGCAGGACGCCTTTGGCGGTGCGATCGCACAGGGCATGAACGGAGTCCTGAGCGGGCTGTTCCCTTTCGAGAAGGGCGGCAGTTTTGCGCAAGGGCGGGTGATGCCCTTTGCGAAGGGTGGCGTCGTCTCCTCGCCCACGATGTTTCCGATGCGCAGCGGTCGGGGCCTGATGGGAGAGGCGGGGCCGGAGGCGATCATGCCACTCGCGCGCGGTGCCGACGGGCGCCTTGGCGTGCAGACGGCGGGTGGCGGGCGGCCGGTCAACGTTGTGATGAACGTGACCACGCCGGATGTGCAGGGCTTTGCCCGCAGTCAGAGCCAGATCGCGGCGCAGATGGCCCGGGCCCTGTCCCGTGGCAACAGAAACCGGTGAGGAGGGCGGCATGGCATTTCATGAGGTGCGGTTTCCGGCGAATCTCAGCTTCGGCTCGGTCGGGGGACCTGAGCGGCGCACGGAAGTGGTGCAGCTGTCGAACGGGTTCGAGGAGCGCAACACCCCCTGGTCGCAGTCGCGGCGTCGTTATGATGCGGGGGTGAGCCTGCGCAGCCTTGACGATATCGGCGCGCTGATCGCGTTTTTTGAAGCGCGGCAGGGGCAGTTGAACGGATTTCGCTGGAAGGACTGGGCGGACTACAAATCCTGCCCGGCGTCGGTCACGCCTGCCTATGAAGATCAGCTGATCGGGATCGGCGATGGTGTCCGTGCGGACTACCAGCTGGTGAAGACCTATGCCTCTGGCGCGGAGGCGCAGAGCCGTAATATCCAGAAGCCGGTGGCGGGGACGTTGCGCATCGGATTGCAGGGGGATGAGTTGCAGGAAGGTGTGCATTTCACGGTCGATGTGACGACCGGGATTGTCACATTCGCGAGCCCGCCTGCCGTCGATGAACGGGTGACGGCGGGATACGAATTCGACGTGCCGGTGCGGTTCGACACGGATCGCATTCAGGTCTCGGTCGCTTCGTTTCAGGCGGGTGATGTGCCGCAGGTTCCGGTGGTGGAGGTGCGGCTGTGAGTTATCCTCAGGAGTTGAAGGATCATCTGGCCTCTGGCGTCACAACCCTTGCGCGGGCCTTTGCGGTTACGCGCAAGGATGGGGTGGAGCTGGGGTTTACCGATCACGACCGCGATCTGACCTTTGACGGGATCACGTTCCGTGCGGGGTCGGGCATGACGGCGAAGGCGATCCAGCAGGCGACGGGTCTTTCGGTGGACAATACCGAAGCCTTCGGCGCCTTGCAGTCCGAGGCGATCCGGGAAGAGGATATCCTTGCCGGGCGTTATGACGGGGCCGAGGTGCGCGGCTGGCTGGTCAACTGGGCCGATGTTTCGGTCCGGGTTTTGCAGTTTCGCGGCACTTTGGGTGAAATCGTCCGCAAGGGCGGTGCCTTCAATGCCGAATTGCGCGGATTGTCCGAAACGCTCAATCAGGAGCAGGGGCAGATCTACCATGCCCGCTGCTCGGCGGTTCTGGGCGACGGGCGGTGCAGGTTCGATCTGGATCAGGTGGGCTATTCGGACGAACGTCCCGTAGAGGAAGTGGTCGGCGGCCGTCTGTTTCGCTTTGCCGATTTTGCGGGGTTTGAGGATCGCTGGTTCGAGAAGGGCCGGTTCCGGGTTCTTACCGGCAAAGCGGCGGGTCTGGTGGGGTCGGTCAAGAACGACCGGTTGCGCGCTGGCAACGCTCGTGACGTTGAGTTGTGGCATGCGCTGGGGGCGGTGCCTGCGCCGGGCGACATGGTGCGGATTGAAGCAGGCTGTGACCGGCGTGCGAAGACCTGCCGTCTGAAATTCGCGAATTTTGATAATTTTCGAGGATTTCCGGACATTCCGGGTGAGGATTGGCTGATGTCCTATCCGGTCCGGGGCAAGCGCAATTCCGGCGGGAGCCGTAAGGGATGAGTGCGGTGGGGGATCAAGCGGTTGCCATCGCCCACGACTGGATCGGAACACCCTATCGCCATCAGGCCTCGGCCAAGGGGGCGGGGGCGGATTGTCTGGGGTTGTTGCGCGGCATCTGGCGCGAGCTTTATGGCGCTGAGCCGGAGGTTGTGCCCGCCTATACGATGGACTGGTCGGAACCGACCCGCGACGAGCGGCTTTGGGTGGCGGCAGAGCGTCATCTGCGCCCCTGCGATCCGGCGGTGCCGGTTGCTGCGGGTCAGATCCTGCTGTTCCGGATGCGCGAGGGCGCGGTCGCGAAACATCTGGGGCTGGTGGCCGGGAGCGGCCCGCGATCAAGCTTCATTCACGCCTATACCGGGCATGGGGTTCTGGAAAGTCCCCTGACCACGCCCTGGCTTCGCCGCGTTGTGGCGCGGTTTGAATTTCCCTGAAGGAGGGTCGGCATGGCGACCATTTTGCTATCGGCTGTCGGTGCTTCCATCGGCGCAGGCTTTGGCGGTTCCATTCTTGGTCTGTCGGGTGCCGTTATCGGCCGGGCCGTGGGGGCCACTCTGGGCCGGGTCATCGATCAGCGGTTGATGGGATCGGGGTCGCAGACCGTCGAGACGGGCCGGGTGGACCGCTTCCGCCTGACAAGCGCCAGCGAAGGAGCTCCGGTCGGGCAGATCTGGGGGCGGATGCGTATTGGCGGGCAGGTGATCTGGGCGTCGGATTTCACCGAACATGTGAAAACATCCGGTGGCGGTGGTGGTGGTGGCAAGGGTGCGCCGCAGCCGCAGGAACCCACGGTGAAGGAGTATTCCTACACCGTGAACGTGGCCGTTGCCCTTTGCGAAGGCAAGATAACAAGGGTCGGTCGGATATGGGCTGACGGGATCGAGATTTCCCCTTCCGATGTGACGATGCGGGTCTATCGGGGCGGCGAAGGTCAATTGCCCGATCCCAAGATCGAGGCTGTGGAAGGTGCCGGGCATGTCCCGGCCTATCGCGGTATCGCTTATGTCGTAATTGAGGATCTGGAACTGGGGCAGTTCGGCAATCGCGTGCCGCAATTCAGTTTCGAGGTGTTTCGCGCGGCACAAGGGGCGCTTGTCAAGGATGTGACCGACCTTGCCCATGGTGTGAGCGGGGTCGCGCTGTTGCCGGGCACCGGGGAGTATTCGCTGGCCAAGACGCGGGTGCACTACACGACAGGGATTGGCCAGAATGTCTCGGCCAATGTGAATACGCCGGGCGGCAAGACCGATTTCACCGAGTCGATGGATGCCTTGCAGGAAGAGGTTCCTGGCTGCAAGTCGGTGTCCCTGGTCGTATCGTGGTTCGGGAACGATCTGCGCTGCGGTCAATGCACGCTGAAGCCGAAGGTCGAGGACAAGCGCTTTGACGGGGTGGGCATGCCCTGGCGTGCGGGGGGCATCGACCGGTCACAGGCGTCCGAAGTGGTGCAGGATAACGGCCGGTCGGTCTATGGCGGCACGCCTGCCGACGCGGCGGTGAGAGAAGCGATCTCTGCGCTTAAATCGGATGGCAAGGCGGTCGTGTTCTATCCGTTCATCCTGATGGAGCAGCTTGCCGGGAACGGACGTGCCGACCCATGGAGCGGGGCGACGGATCAGCCGGTTCTGCCCTGGCGGGGGCGGATCACGCTGTCAAAAGCGCCGGGTGTGACCGGGACGCCGGATCGCACGGCAGCGGCTGATGCGCAGGTATCTGCGTTTTTCGGCACCGCCCAGCCGTCCGATTTTTCCGTCAGCGGCGGCATTGTCAGTTGTTCCGGTCCGTCCGAATGGTCCTATCGCCGCTTCATCCTGCATTATGCGCATCTTTGCGCCTCGACAGGTGGGGTCACGGCCTTTTGCATCGGGTCCGAAATGCGCGGGCTGACGCAGATCCGCGGGGCCGGGGACAGCTTTCCGGCAGTGGCCGCCCTGCGCGCGCTTGCGGCCGATGTGCGCCAGATCCTCGGCCCCTCGGTCAAGGTCGGCTATGCCGCGGACTGGAGCGAGTATTTCGGCTATAGCGATGCGGCAGGTGATCTATACTATCACCTCGACCCGCTTTGGGCCGACGCCAATATCGACTTCATCGGCATCGACAATTACATGCCGCTGTCGGATTGGCGCGACGGGGTGGATCATGCC
>NZ_JBARVQ010000431.1:0-5400 GCF_049646345.1 Albidovulum sp.
CCTCGTAACTGCGCCACCTCATAGGCAGCAGCCATCGTGCGCAGCATGGAGAAACTCGACCCGCCGCCGGTATCGGTCGCCAGCCCGATCCGGTGCCCCGCTGCCGACAGGCCATCCATGTCGAACAGTCCCGAACCGATGAAGGTGTTCGAGGTCGGGCAGTGAATGAGGCTCGCATCGACCTCGCGCAGCCGATCCTTCTCGCGCGGCTCCAGATAGATCGCATGTCCGAAAAGCGCGCCGGGACCAAGAAGGCCATGCGCTTCATAGGTATCAAGATAGTCGCGTGCATCCGGAAAAAGGGACCGCGCCCAGGCGACCTCATCAGTCTGTTCGGAGAGATGCGTCTGCATCAGGCAATCGGGATGCTCGGCCCAGAGCGCACCCATGGCTGACAGTTGCCCCGGCGTCGAGGTCGGCGAAAAGCGCGGCGTGATGACATAGGACAGCCGGTCCACGCCGTGCCACTTCTGCAAGAGCCGCTTGCTGTCGTCATAGGCGCTTTGGGCGGTGTCGGTCAGTCCGTCCGGCGCGTTCCGGTCCATGCAGGTCTTGCCCGCAAAGGCGCGCAGGCCACGGGCCTCGGCTGCTGAAAAGAACGCGTCGACGCTTTCGGGATGGATCGTGCAATAGCTGCAAACCGACGTGGTGCCGTTCGACAAAGTCAGATCGAAATAGCGCGCGGCAATCTCGGCCGCATAGGCCGGGTCGGCGAATTTCATCTCTTCGGGGAAAGTGTAGGTGTTCAGCCAGTCGATCAGCCTTTTGCCCCAGCTCGCGATCATCGCGGTCTGGGGATAATGCGCATGGGCATCGACGAACCCGGCCGAAATCAGCGCGTCGCCGTAATCGGTGACCTTTGCCGCGGGATGCGCCCGGCGCAGATCGTCGGCCTCGCCCAACGCCGCGATATGGCCATTCTCGATCAGCACCCCGCCACACGCGCTGTGATGCGCCGCACCGACCCCTTCCATCATCGGGTTGCCACAGAACCGCAGCACCTGTCCGGTCAGGATATCCGCCATCTTTCCACGCCTTCGCATTTCCGTTGCCTGTGCAGTCTAAGCATATGACGGGCGCGGGGAAATCCGCCCTTTGCCCCTGTTTCTTTGAAACTCCTTCCGATAATGTCGCGGTAATCAGGCAGGGGGCAGCATGGCCGAGATTGAGGAAGACGTCGCCGAGCGGGACGAGGATGATTACTCCCTCGATCCTGAAGTCGTCGACGCGATCCTCGAAGCCGTCGAGGCGGGCGATGCGGCGGCGATTGATGAGCTGATGGAGCCGCTGCATGCGGCCGATATCGCCGACCTTTTCGAACAGATCGGTTCGGCCGACCGGGCAGCGCTGATCGGCCTCTGGTCGCGCGGGATCGACGGCGAGATCTTGTCGGAACTCGACGAATCGATCCGCGAAGAAGTGATTGAGCTTCTGCCGCACAACGTTCTGACTGACGCGGTCCGCGAACTGGATTCCGACGATGTCGTCGACCTGATCGAAGACCTTGAGGAACCGCAGCAGGAACGCATCCTCGCCTCGCTCGAAGACAGCGACCGGGCCGCGGTCGAACAGTCCCTGACCTATCCGGAATATTCCGCAGGCCGCCTCATGCAGCGCGAGGTGGTGACGGCACCGGATGACTGGACTGTCGGGCAGGCAATTGATTATCTCAGAAATGCCAAGGAGTTGCCGGATCAGTTTTACCACGTGATCCTGATCGATCCGCGCTGGCATCCGACCGGATACGTGACGCTTGGCAAGCTATTGTCGTCCAAGCGCGCGGTGCCGCTCACGGATCTGATGGAGGACAGTTTCCGCACCATCGACGTTCTGGAAGAGGAAGGCGACGTCGCCTATGCCTTCAACCAGTACCACCTGATTTCGGCCCCCGTGGTCGATGCCGATGAACGGCTGGTCGGTGTCATCACCATCGACGACGCGATGGCCGTTCTTGACGAAGAGCATGAGGAAGACATCCTGCGACTGGCCGGTGTCGGCGAGGGCTCGCTTTCCGACAGCGTGGTCGAGACTACGAAACAGCGCCTGCCCTGGCTGGCGGTGAACCTCGTGACCGCGATCCTCGCCTCTGTTGTGATCGCCCAGTTCGAAGGCGTCATTGCACAGATCGTGGCTTTGGCCGTGCTGATGCCCATCGTCGCCTCCATGGGCGGCAATGCCGGAACTCAGGCGCTGACCGTGGCCGTGCGCGCGATCGCGACGCGCGACCTCACCGGCTCCAACATGTGGCGGGTCGTGCGGCGTGAGGCGGCGGTGGGGCTGGTCAATGGCATCATCTTTGCCGTGGTCATGGGCGTGGTTGGCTGGATCTGGTTCGGTTCGGCCCTGATCGGCGCGGTGCTGGCTGCCGCAATGGTGGTCAATCTGGTCGTTGCTGGGCTCGCCGGGATCCTAGTGCCCGTGACATTGGAGAAGGCAGGCGTGGACCCTGCGCTGGCCTCGGGTGCCTTCGTGACGACGGTGACCGATGTCGTGGGGTTCTTTGCCTTCCTCGGACTGGCAGCAACGGTGCTTATGTGACCTTGACGGATATCAAGAAAGACGCGCGGGCCGAGGCTTTTGCCCGCCGCAAGACAGCTTTTGCGGCACGCGGGCCAGGGGATTGTGACCGGTTGAAGGCGGTCTTGGCCGAACATGCGGGCAAGGTGCTGGCCGGTTACATGCCGATGCGGACGGAGATTGACTGCCTGCCCGCGATGGAAGCCCATGTCGGGCCCGTGGGCGTGCCGGTCATCCTTGCCGCAGCGACGCCCCTCAAGTTCCGCGCCTGGAACCCCGAGGCAAAGATGGTCGCGGGCGAATTCGGCGCGCTGATCCCCGAATCCGGGGACTGGGTGGTGCCCGATGTGCTGATCGTGCCGCTTCTGGCCTTCGACCGGCGCGGCTTCCGGCTGGGCTATGGCGGCGGCTTCTATGACCGGACGCTGGAAGGGCTGCGGGCCCGCAAGCCCGTCACCGCCATCGGCTTCGCCTATTCGGTGCAGGAAGTGCCTGAGGTGCCGATCGAGCCGACCGACCAGCCGCTGGATCTGATCGTGACCGAGCGGGAAGTGTTTCACCCCGCCCGGTAGACGCGCCGCCTTTGGTTCCTTGGCGCAGCGGTTGAGTGTGGCTCGCATTCTGCGCAAATGCTCCGGAGGCCGGTCGGTGCCGTGTCACCGGCCTAAATTCCTGCGCTATTCGGCTTGGTCCAGTTCCTTGGATTGACGGTATGTGCCAGCTTTCAGACGCAAACGGTCCTCGATGATCGAGGCTATTGCCGCGAGGCAGATCAAAAAGCCCGAGATCGGAACGATGGCGACGGCGTATTTCTTAAAGCGTTCCGGGTTTTCATTGAGATAACAAGTATATGAATTCGAACGAAAAAGGTTCGAATTCTGATTCAATGTAAACGCGAAACGCTATAATTGGATGTGTGACGCGCTCATTGAAAATGTTCAGGTATGTGGTGCGGTATGATAACCGGGGAATGCTTCTCACGCGCATCATCTCTATCCATTCGTCCGCACTCTCCTGTCGCTCAGATCGGATACGGGATACGGTCGTCCGGTGCCTATCAACCCATTTTGTAAGATATTCTGCTGTGGCGGGCCTGAGTCGTATCAGGGTCCGGCCCTTCCCGGCCCGAACCCTGACACTCCGGTCTCAACATTACCCTTCGAACTCACTACAAAACAACGCCAGTGACCGTTACCCGCGCGTCGATCGGCTTTGAGCCGAATACCTCATACCACCTGAAATCGGACGCCTGATATGTCGGACAGGCGCGATACATGCAGGCGGGACGGTCAAACGCGACCGACCAGCCTGACGCCCGTGTGGTGAACGATGGTCGCGAACCCCGCATCGCTCTTTGCATCGATCCCGTTGCCTCTTCGTGCCTTCGCCTTCGCCGCACCGTTGCGGGTTTGCATCGGCGCGCCCCCTGCGGAAACGAGATCCTCCGGCACCGTGACGCTGGCCATGACCTGATTGATCTGGTCGATGATATGCGCGTATTCAATCTTGCATATGGCCCCATTCAGATAGGCATCGCCACTGCGGTCATAGCGATCGCGCAGGGTCTGTATCGGGTAACTGCCCAGCCCGTCGGCCCCTGTCCAGTCATTGGCGACGACCGATTCCATCAAGGAACGCACTTGTGCGGATTGCGTCTTTGCCGTTGCGGCAGGTACGGAGACAACTGGTTGCTGAACCTCTGATGTATCGAGTGTGCGGTGCGAAGTCATTTCGGACTACCCCTTCTCAAGAGTTCAGTGGATCGGAATGCTGCTTGCGTGCGGTCACTGTCACGGCAATCGGTCCGAGCTGATCGCGAAATGTCCATGGTCGCATGTCCAACTGAATGGGCACAGCGACCGGTTCTGACCCCATCGCAGCGCCCGCAAGCAAGCAAATATTGCGAAGGCACCCACCCATGACACCACCACGATGCGGCCTTCGGTATACAAGGAATACCGGGGGTTCATCACCGTAGGATGATCATTTTGTTAACAAAGTATGAACAGGCCAAACGGCGAGGTGATCCGGCTGGCAAGACCTCTCATCCCGATGCGACCATGGCGTCAGGCGGATACTTCCCCGATCAGGCTTCTCGGGAAGGGAACCATCCTTTGTGCGGTCTCGTCCCAAAGCCTCAGCTTCAGGCATCTACACGCTTCCCAAAGCCCGATCCGCGCATGGTTCAGCTCTTCCGTCAGGGCCAGATGGCAGCTTTTCAGGTTATAGCAGGGGATCTTGGCGTTGAGGTGATGCAGGTCGTGATATCCGACATTCAGCAAGACGAAATCCACAACCGGGCCTAGGTCGATTCTGCTCGATCCGGTCAGCGCCGCCCTGTGGGCGTTCCGGTCATCCGAAAAGGCCCAGTAGGTGGTTTCGAAATTGTGCTGAATGTAGACGGTGAAAATGCCGAATATACCGGCCATATAGCTGCCCAGCAGAACCGCAAAGAACGACCACCCTCCCAGAATAACGACAATCAGTGCCCAGAATCCAAACATTGTCAGGTTCTGCACGATCACATCCCGGACGCTGACTTTGACCGTGTTGCGCGGCCAGCGATACTGGACGAAATAGACCCATATCGGCCCCAGGAAGAAAAGCGTGAGGGGATGGCGGTATATTCGGTAGGTCAGCCGTCTGGCCAGAGGGGCGGACTCATATTCCGACCGGGCCATGGTAAAGACCTCATGCGCATCACGCCGTGATATATCGCCAAGATGGGCATGGTGCAGGTTGTGGTTGTATTTCGAAACGCTGTAGGCAATGCCCGAAAACAGTGAAAGCCATGTCCCGACCCGGTCATTGAGCGCCCGATCCGTAAAATAGCTGTAATGCCCGCAATCGTGCTGGATGGAATAAAACCGCAGCACCGCAACC
>NZ_JBARVQ010000432.1:0-2756 GCF_049646345.1 Albidovulum sp.
CGCTCACCCAGCGCAGGCGCGTCACGACGGCGTTCCTGGAAAAGTTCGCCAAACCGGATGAGATCGAGATCGGAATCGATCTGCCGGGCTGGACAGAGGCGCTGGTCCAGCAGATCAGCGACGCCTATGATCGGGATTGCGCAGATATCGCGGGCATGCCGGGGGTGAAGTTCATTGCCCCCTGACAGGGCGAAAGCCGACGCAATCGCGCGTCAGGCCATTCCCAGCGCGGCCTTGTACATCTCCAGCACCGCCTCTTCCTCGGCCAGATCGTCCTTGTCGCGCTTGCGCATGGCGATGACCTTGCGCATGACCTTGGTGTCGTAGCCACGCCCCTTGGCTTCGGCCATCACCTCTTTCTGCTGATCGGCGATGTCCTTCTTTTCAGCCTCCAGATGCTCGTAACGCTCAATGAACTGGCGCAATTCATCGGCGGCGACATTGTAGGTGGCATCGGATACAGGCTGGTTCATTGCATATTCTCCTTGGCGGGCTGGCGCCCTGACTAGACGGTCACAGGCAGCGCTTCAAGACCCGCCCTTGCCCCACGGGTGGCTTCGCGCTAAAGCGTTTCGGGTTTTCGTTGAGATGACAAGTATCAGTATTCGAACGAAAAAGGTTCGAATACTGGTTCAATGTAAACCCGAAACGCTTTAGCGCGGGCCGGAACAAGGGGGAATGCTGATGGACTTGCTCATCTGGATCGGAACTTTGGTCACCCTTGCGGGGCTTGCAGCACTTGTCTGGTGCATCCTCGGCGTCAACCGTGCGCGCAAGGCCGGTTTGCCGGATGCGGAACTTCGGGCGCGCCTGCAACGGGCCGTGACACTGAACCTCGGCGCGCTGCTGTTGTCGGCATTGGGGCTGATGATGGTGGTCGTGGGCATCGTCCTTGGCTGAGCGGCCTGCCCGCGCACAAGGTAAGGTGGGTTTAAACCCACCTTACGCCACAGGTCCGCAGATCCACCCTGTCTCAGTCACCATTGCAGTAAGGTGGGTTTAAACCCACCTTACATGACGCTCATTCGCCGTTCATATCCTTGAATTTCCGGCCGTTCTTGATCAGTTGATCCCAAAGCGGCACAGGTGCCCAGAAGCTCTCTTCCTCGCGGGCGTAGTTCCGCAGATCGTTCCTGAGCGCCAGCAACCCTGCCCTGTCGGCCGCCTGCATCGGTCCCCCGCGCCAACGCGGGAAGCCGTAGCCAAGCATCATCACGACATCGATGTCAGATGGCCGCGCCGCGATCCCCTCTGCCAGAATGCGCGCGCCCTCATTGGCCATCGCAGCCAGGGCGCGGGTCTGGATTTCGGCCTCCGTCACCTGACGCGGCACGATCCCCCTGGCCTGACGCTCCGCCACGATCAATCCAAGCACCTCGGGATCTTCCTGCCCTTGTCGGCTGTCACCCTCATAAAGGTAGTATCCCTTTCCGGCCTTCTGGCCGAGCCGCCCCGCCTCGCACAAGCGGTCCCCGATCGCCACATAGCGCTGCTCAGGATCGCGCGTTGCCGCCAGACGCCTGCGCCGCGCCCATGAGATATCGAGCCCGGCCATATCGAGGACTTCATAGGGGCCCTTGGGAAAGCCCCAGGCCACCATCGCCCGGTCGATGTCATAGGGCGAGGCACCGTCTTCCAGCAGGAAATCCGTTGCGGTGCGATAGGCAGTCAGGATGCGGTTGCCGATAAAGCCATCACACACGCCCGCCCGCACCGCGACTTTGCCCATCCGTTTGGCCAGCGCGAAGGCCGTCGCGGTCACATCGGGCGCGGTCTGATCCGCCACCACGACTTCCAGCAGCTTCATCACCTGAGCGGGCGAAAAGAAGTGCAGCCCGATCACATCTTCCGGCCGCCCGCTTGCCTCGGCAAAGCGGTTCACGTCGAGATAGGAGGTATTCGTGGCAAGCACCGCCCCGGATCGTGTCACCTTCCCAAGTTCGGCAAAAATCCCGGCCTTCAGTTCTTCGTCCTCGGGCACCGCCTCGATCACCATGTCCATTTCCGAGAGTGACGCCATGTCCGTCACCCCGGCGATGCGGGACCAGGCTTCCTCGCGCGCGGCGTCGTTCATCCGGCCCTTCGCCACCGCACGTTCCTGATTTGTGGCGATGCGCGCCAGCCCCACGGAAAGAGCCGTCCGGTCGCGTTCGACCAGCGTGACCCGGTATCCGGCCGCCAACAGGGCAGTTGCAATCCCCGAACCCATCAGACCGCCGCCGATGATGCCAATGCCGTTCACCTCTCTTGGCCCGGCTCCGGCGAGGTCGGGTTGACGCGCGGCCCGGCGCTCGGACAGGAAGGCATGACGAAGGGCTGCGGCTTCTGGCGTTGTCACCAGATCCTCGAATGCCGCGCGTTCAAAGCCCAGCCCCTCCTCCTCGGGCAACAGCAGGGCCGCCTCGACACAATCGATGATCCGCGCAGGCGCGGGCAGACGCCCCCTGCCAAGCCCTTCCCGCGCCGCGGCGATGGCCCGCAGCCAGAGTGTGGCCTCACCGCGGTGATCCTGACGCTGGACCGTCTCGGCGAGGCCAACCTCGCCCGCAGCCATGGACCGGGCCAGTGTCTCGGCCGCCGGACCGGCCGCCCCCTCGGTCACGATATCGACAAGCCCGAGTTCGGCCGCGCGCTTGGCGCCAACCGGCAATCCGCTCAGCATCAGGCCCAGCGCCGGTCCCGCACCGATCAGACGCGGCAGGCGCTGGGTGCCACCGGCCCCCGGCAGGATGCCCAGAGACACCTCGGGCAGGCCA
>NZ_JBARVQ010000433.1:0-3245 GCF_049646345.1 Albidovulum sp.
CCAGAGCCCCTCGCGCGCAAGATCGTCGCTCGCCCGGCGGATACCTTCGGCCAGAATGTCGAACATCTGGTCGATTTCACCCGTCGTGATCACCAGCGGCGGCGAAAAGACGCACATATTGATCAGCGGCCGTACGATCAGCCCCAGCTCCTGACAATGCGCGTCGATCCGGGCACCGACCTCCTTGTCGAGCGCAAGGGGATTGCGGCTTTCGCGATCGGCCACGCATTCGACGCAGCCCATCAGACCCATACCACGCACATCGCCGACGATCGGCAGCTCGGCAAGCGCCTGCATCCGCTCCTGAAAATGCGGGGTGATGGCGCGGACATGGTCAAGGATGCCCTCGCCCTCGATGATCTCCATATTTTTCAGCGCGGCGGCCGCCGAGACCGGATGGCCGGAATAGGTATAGCCGTTCGAGAAGATCGATCCCTTGGCCCCTTCGCCCGACACGTCATCGATCAACTGGTCGGAAATGATGCAGGCCCCCATCGGCACATAGCCCGAGGTCATGCCCTTGGCGCAGGTGATGATGTCGGGGGTGATGCCAAAGACATCTTCCGAGGCGAACCAGTGGCCGAGACGGCCAAAGCCGGTCACGACCTCATCCGAGATGTAGAGGACATCATGTTTGCGGCAGACCTCAAGGCAGCGCGCATGATAGCCCGCAGGCGGCACGATCACGCCGCCTGAGGCAAGGATCGGCTCGGCGATGAAGGCGGCAACCCGCTCGGGGCCAAGCGTCAGGATCGCATTTTCAAGATCATCAACCTTGGCATCCAGAAAGGCCTCGACACTGATCCCCTCAGGCCGCCGGTAAGGATTCACGTCGGGCAGGAAGTGCACGATATCATTGGCAAAGTCGAACCAGCTTTTGTCGCGCTCCTTGCCGCTCATCGTGGCCGAAAGATAGGTAGACCCGTGATAGGCTTTCTGGCGCGAAATCACGATTTTCTTTTCCGGCCGCCCCATGATGTTGTTGCGGTAATGCAGAAAGCGGATCGCGGTATCGACGGCGGTCGAACCGCCGGTGGTGAAGAAAACCTTGTTCAGATCCCCCGGCGTCCGTTCGGCGATCTTCGCCGCCAGTTCCGCCACCACCGAATTGCCCTGTGAATAGGGTGAGTAATAGGCCATATCGCGGGCCTGATCGGCCATGGCCTGCCCGATCTCTTCGCGCCCGTAGCCGATCTGGACGCACCACATCCCCCCCGGCCCGTCGATCAGATGACGGCCCGTCTCGTCAATCACATGAATGCCTTTCGCCCCCTCCGCAAACGTACGGGTGTTGGATCCGTGATCCTCCATCGCCTCCCAGGGATGCAGAAAATGCGCATTGTCCCAGTCGCGAATACGGTCAAAATCATTGGGCAGGTTCGTCATCGGAATGTCCCGGCCCTCCGGGCCGCCTCTGTTGTACGGGAAGAATAATGAACAATCGTTCATTCATAGTCAATCGCCTGCCAACCCGATCCTATGGCGGTTATGCCCGGAACCGTGCTAGCGATGAGGAAAGGACAGGGACTCGAAAGACCATGAGCACGACCGCAGAAGACCGTCTGTCCGCCCGCGATCTGGGCAAGGAACGTCACCGGCTGAAGCTGATCGAGGCGACGGCGAATGCCATCCTTGAACATGGCCTGGCTGCGGTCTCCGTCAGCCGCATCCTGGAGCATGCCGGCCTCTCGCGCGGCATGATCAACCTGCATTTCACGTCGAAAGCCAACCTGCTGCTGGAAGTTGCCCGGCATTTCTCGGATGCCTATGCCAACCACTGGCAGGCCGCGATGAACAAAGCCGGCCCCCGGCCCGAGGATCGGCTCCGGGCGATTGTCGAGGCCGATTTCGACCCCGCCGTTCTCAACCGGCGCACCATGGCGATCTGGTTCGCCTTTCGGGGCGAAGCCCATTCAAACCCCGACTACATGCCCTTCATCGACTCGCGCGAGGGGCCGATGACCAAGGCCGTGCATGACATCTGCAGCGAAATCTGCGCGGGCGGCACCTATCCGGAAGTCGATCCGACAAAGGCGGCGCGCGCCTTCACCATCGCGCTGGAAGGGCTCTGGACCGATTTTCACCTGCATCCCAACAGTTTCAGTCGGGACGAGGCGCGGTCGATTGTCCTGCATATGGCCAGAACCTTCTTCCCGCAGCATTTCGGCGACTGAGGTCACGCGCCGCTGGCGACCGGCAGCAGGATGTCAAAGCGCGTGCCCTTGCCGGGCGTGCTGTCGACGCTGATCGTGCCGCCACCGCGCGCGACCAGATTGCGGCTGATCGACAGGCCAAGCCCGGTGCCTTCACTGCGTTTCGTGGTGTAGAACGGATCGAAGATGCGGGCGAGCACCTCTTGCGCCATGCCTGTCCCGGTATCGGTGACGGTGATGCGGATATTGCCCCCCTCGGCCCGCGTCGTCAGATCCAGCCGTCCGCCCTCAGGCATCGCCTGTATGGCGTTGACCATCAGGTTGATCAGCACCTGCTGCAGCTCGGTCTGGTTCATCGAAACGACGGCACCGGCGGCCAGATCAAGCCCCACCTCGACCCTTGCCTTGGCCAGCAGGTGCTGCACAAGCGGCATCGTATCGCGGATCACGTCATCGGGATCGTTGCCTATGCCGCTGTCGGCATATTCCTCGGGCCGGGCGAACCGCAGGAGTTTCGAGACAAGGATATGGATCGCCTGAATCTGCTCCTGTATCAGCGTGAATTCGGTTTTCAAGGGCTGCGCACGGGCGCCCAGATCGTCCCGAACCACATCAAGATTGCCCTGTATCACTGCCAAAGGATTATTGATTTCATGCGCGACGCCTGCCGTAATCTCACCGATTGCAGCCAGCTTCTCCGAGACGATCAACTGCTTCGTCGTGGCCTCGATCTGGCGGTTTGCATCCTCCAGATCGCTTGTGCGGTCAGCCACGCGGGCTTCCAGTTCCTCGGCCCAGTCGCGGAGCCGTTTGTCACGTTCCTCGATCTGATCAAGCAGGTGGTCAAGATGCCCGGCCACCCGGCCGATTTCATCATCCGGCACCGGCTGCCCCGACCGTGCACCAAGATCCCCATCCTCTACCGCGCCGATGACCGCGTTCATCCGTTCAAGCGGGGCAAAGATACCGCGCGCCCATCGCAGAAGGACCGGAATGGACACGACAAGCATGATGACGAAAGCCGCGGCGATCTCGACCAGCGTCCGCCGCTCTGCCTCGACGAAGGGCGCCTCCAGAAAACCGACATAGAGC
>NZ_JBARVQ010000434.1:0-1958 GCF_049646345.1 Albidovulum sp.
GGATGGGTGCCGTTGATGACCTCTCCGATTGTCGTGATGTCGGCGGCCTTGATCAGGCCGGACCCGATCGCGTGCTGCGCTTCCCCCAGCGTGATGGATTGCGCGACCTCGTCGGTAAAGACCGTGGCGCGGGCCAGAAGGGATGGCTCGACCTCTTGCTTGCCGATGGTGTCGGTGCCCATGCAGGCCAGATGCGTGCCGGGGCGCACGTGGGCATCCATAAGGGACGCGGCGGGCGACGAGGTGATGGTAATGATCACATCGGCCTCTGCGCCCAGCTCTTCAAGGCTGACGCCCTTGAACGGCAGGCCCAGTTCTTCCGCGACCTTGCCCAGCGTTGGCAGCATGTCGGGGTGGTAGTTCCACGCGACAACACGTTCGAACTTGCGGGTCTTGGCCGCAGCGCGCAGCTGGAACCCGGCCTGATGACCGGCCCCGACCATGCCCAGAACTTTCGAATCCTTGCGGGCCAGCCGGTCAATCGAAACCGCCGAAGCAGCGGCGGTGCGAAGCGCGGTCAACAGATTGCCGCCCACCATCGCCGTCGGTCGCCCGGTATCGGGGTCGAACAGGTAGACGGTCGACTGGTGGTTGGTGATTCCTCTGTCGGCATTTCCGGGAAAGTAGCCGCCCGCCTTGACCCCGAGATTGGACCCGGCGCGGTCAAGGCCGGATTTGAATCCGTATTGCCGGCCTTCGCCCAAAGCCTCGCGGATAACCGGGAAGTTATAGGCATCGCCCTTTGCCATTGATGCAAAGACGGCTTCGACCGCGGCAAAGGCCTGCTCAGCCGAGATAAGGCCCGCGATGGCGCGTTCCGGCACGATAATCATGAAGAAATCCTTAATATTTTTTCCGGTATCGTTGTATATCAATGACTTGCCGGGGCGTCCACGTGTGGGCGCCCCGCCGCATCAATAGGCTTTGCCGCGGGCCGAAACCGGCCAGAGGGCTTCAACCTTGCCATTGCGGACGCCCACATACCAGTCATGGACATTGCAGGTCGGATCGCAGTGTCCGGGCACCAGCTTCAGCTTGTCGCCGACTTTCAGCACTCCCTTGGGGTCCTCAACCACGCCATGTTCGTCCGAGCATTTGATGTATTTCACATCGTCGCGTCCATAAACGAACGGCAGCCCGCTATCGACAGACTGGGCTTTCAACCCGGCATCGACGATCGCCTTGTCCGCCTTTGTATGGCTCATGACCGAAGTCAGGATGAACAGCGCGTTTTCCCATTCGCCGTGGTCGATCCGTTTGCCGTCCTTGTCGAGGATGCGACCGTAATCGGCGTCCATGAAAGCATAGGACCCGCACTGAAGCTCGTTATAAACACCGGAGTTGCTTTCGAAGTAATAGCTCCCGGTGCCGCCGCCCGAAACCAGTTCCGGCTTCAGCCCGATCTTGGTCAGCGCATCGACCGCGTCCTTGACCTGAGCGATGGCGGCGTCAAGCTTGGCCTTGCGGTCCTCATATTTGTCCATGTGCTGCATCGCGCCCTGATAGGCCTGGATGCCGCTGAACTTCAGTCCCGGCGCGGCATCGATCGCCTTGGCGATCTCAACCACGGCTTCGGTCGAGTTGACTCCGCAACGTCCGGCGCCGCAATCGATCTCGATGAAGCATTCCAGCGTCGTGCCGTGCTTTTGCGCAGCGGCGGAAAGTTCCGCCACGTTCTTGATGTCGTCAACGCAGACGATGATCCGCGAGCCAAGTTTCGGCAGGCGGGCAAGGCGGTCGATCTTGGCCGGATCGCGGACCTGGTTCGAGACCAGCACATCCTTGATGCCGCCGCGCACGAAGACCTCGGCCTCGCTGACCTTCTGGCAGCATACGCCCACGGCACCACCCAGCCTTTCCTGCAGCTTCTGCACGTCGACCGATTTGTGCATCTTGCCGTGGCTGCGGTGGCGCATGCCATGCGCCTTGGCATAGTCGCCCATCTTCTTGATGTTGCG
>NZ_JBARVQ010000435.1:0-9322 GCF_049646345.1 Albidovulum sp.
CGCTTTGGAGGCCGCGCGCATCGCATGAGGACAGAGGGGCTTTGCGACTATAAATCGCGCTGAATGACGGTCGCTGCGCCACCCCACGGGCAGGCGCTCGCCCGGCTTATGTTATGCCAGTTGCAACGACCGCAAAGGGCGCGACGCAGACCAACACCCTTTCGCGACAGATCATTGTCTATCAGGGGTCACCCACTGTAAACCGCCGCCCAACGCTGGATCAGCTGCTGCTGCATCTTCCGCGACCGGCCCGCCCAGGCCCTACCGCCATCGGGCCGCTCCTTCTGGCTGTCGGGCACCGCATCGCGGCGCGCGATGTCGCCGGTAAAGATCGCGAAGGCCAGATCACTGCCGCCGACAGAGACATAGCCCGCGAGCGCCGAGACGAAGTTCAGTGTGCCGGTCTTGGCCAGAACCTGAACCCCGGCCAGCGGCCTGCCCGCATCATCCTTGTAGCGGATTTCCTTCATCAGCCCGCCAAGCTGCCCGCCGGGGCCGAGTTTCACCAGCACCCGCACCATATCCGCCGCCGAAATGCGCGAAGCACCGGCAAGGCCCGAATGATCGGCAAAGCGCGCGGACCCGATCCCGGCCCGCGCCTTGACCCAGTCGGCCATCGCCCGGCCCGAGGCGACATGGCTGGACACACCCTGCCGGGCCGAGGCGGCCATGCCCACCGTTTCGGCGGTCATGTTGGTCGAGTATTTCATCATGCCGCGCAGGATCGCGCGCAACTCGGAACTGCCATGCTGGGCCAGAACGTTTCCCCCCGGAAGGCGCTGAACCACCTCAGGCGCGGGCAAGGGCACACCTTGCGCCCGCGCCAGCGTCTGGAACACGTCGCCGGCATAAAGATCCGGCCGCCGCACCGGCAACCAGCGACTTCCGCCCTTGCCGAGCGCGCCCTTGGCGACGGTCCATTCCTCGACCTTGCCGCCGTTCCTGTAGGTATAGACCGGCAGGTCACGGTCGGCGATTTTCACCCGTGCCGAATAGACCTGCGGCGCGAAACGGGTGTCGCGGGCATCCATGCCGATCTCATATCCCGATCCGGCCCGCTTCCAGACGAAATTCACCCGGTTGAAATTGAGGTTGAGGCCCGAAACCGCCGGATTGTAACCCAGCCATTCCGGCTGGCTCTGGTCGATCGCCTCCAGATAGGGCAGCGCCCCGCCCCAGACGAGGAACCGGCCCGTGACCCCGGTCACCCCCGCCTTGCGAAGGGCGGTGGCCAAGTCCCCCAGATCGTCGGTCGACAGAACCGGATCGCCGCCCCCCGCCAGCACCAGATCGCCCTGCACCTTGCCGCCCGCCACCGGCCCGGTCGCGATCAGTCTGGTGCCGAACCGGTACCCCGGCCCGAGATGGTCGAGGGCATAAAGCGAGGTGATGATCTTCGCGGTCGAGGCGGGCGGCATCGGCAGATCGCTGTCCGAGGCCTCCAGAACCAGACCGGTCCGCGCATCGGCCACGACAAAGCCGACCCGTCCGCCCAGCCCCGCCGCGCGGATCAGCTCTGCCGCCGGGAGGGCCGATACCGCGCCAACCTGCAGGGGCCGCGCCGGGGGACGGGGGGAAATCATCGGCGCCTCGGCCAGAGCCCGCCCCGCGAGCCCGCCCAGCATGCCTGTCAGAATGAACCGCCGCGTCAGTCGCGTCATCGCCACCTTTCCTCTCGCCCCGAAATCTCGCCCAAGCCCGCGCCGGGGGCAAGTGCTTTCAGGCCCGCCAGTCGCCCCGCGCCCGGATCGCCGAGGATGACAGGTTTACCATCGGCACATTGAGAAACGCCCAGACCGGCGGCTGGGCCCGGGCCAGCAGCGCTGCCGCCGCCGTTGGCAGGCGAAACCGCGCGAATTCCTCTGCCGCGCGTGCACCACGCGCCTCAAGCCGCGCGCCGGGGCGGGCAAAGACGGCAACGGGCACGTTCTGCATGATCCACTCCCAGTCCTGCCAAAGATGGAACTGCGCCAGATTGTCGGCCCCCATCAGCCAGACGAAACGCACCCCGGGATAAAGCGCCATGAGCTTTTGCAAGGTCTCGGCAGTATAGCGCGTCCCGAGCCGCGCCTCGATATCCGAGATCACGACGCGCGGATGGCCCATGACCGCACGCCCCCGCGCAATCCGCTCCGCCATCGGCGCGGGCTGGCGCGTCTTCAGGGGATTACCCGGCGAGACGAGCCACCAGACGCGGGTCAGCCCGAACCGCTTCAACGCCTCGCGCGTGATATGGGCATGACCCGCATGCGCAGGATCGAACGACCCGCCGAGAAGGCCGATCGTCATACCGGGATAGGCTGTGGGGAAGCCCTGCAAATCATGCTCCTTACCTGCCCACCCTTTCTTCCCGCCGCCTTGGCCGCTGTCAACGCGGTCTTGTGCAGGCGATCCCTTCAATTGCGTTCAGCCGCCGGGCGGCGACCGCTTGACCATCCCGACCATCGCCCTAAAGTTGCGCTCAGCGGCAGCCATGCTCAAGAAGCCGAGAACTCGGCAGGCCGGGGTTTCCCCGGCTTTACATTGCGAACATGGACATTCGGCGCATGACCGACACTGGGCCTTGCCCAGGCCCGGTCATGCAGGACGGGTGAGGTTGGGCATGGCAGCCGCCCCGGTATTGGAAAAGTGATGCGACACGCCAAGATTCTTCTGCCCCTCGCGGCGTCGCTCGCCGAGACCGACTGGACGGCGGCAAAGGTCGAGGCGCATCTGCGCCAGCGTCTGCCCTCACGGTTCCAACGTCACGCCCCGGCGCTCGCTGACCAACTCGTCCGACGGTTTCCCGGTCGGGTCGCCCCCGATCCCGGCCCGATCGCCGCGACGCTGCTGGATGAGCCAAAAATCCGGCGGGTCGTCGATTTCGCACTGCGCCATGGGATCGTGCCCGACTTCCCCTTGTCGCCGTCGCGATTCAACCCGCCCGTCCCGTTCGACACTGCTGGCCTTCCGGCGCTGGACAATGCCCACATGCTTGCAGATTGGCTCGGCCTGCCACATCAGCAACTTGTCCGCTTCGCCGATCTGAACGCCCTTTCGGCGCTGTCCGGGTCGCATTTCGCGATCCACTATCGGCACCACCTGATCCCGCGCAAATCCGGTGGACTGCGGCTGATTGAGGAACCAAAACCGCTCCTGAAAAGGCTCCAGCGACAGATCCTGCACGGGCTGCTGGAGCTGATCCCACCCCATCCGGCGAGTTTCGGTTTTGTCAGGGGGCGCAACTGCATCAAGGCCGCCGCGCGCCATGCCGGCGAAGAGGCGGTGGTCGCGTTTGATCTGGCCGATTTCTTCCCGAGCATCGCCGCCAACCGCATCTACGGCCTCTTCCGCGCCATCGGCTATCCCCGCGCCGTCGCCCGCGACCTTGCAGGGCTCTGCACCACACGCACCCCACCCGAGGTCGCGCAGACAACGGGCCTGTCCCTGCCCGGCAACTACCTCAACCGCCACTTGCCGCAGGGGGCGCCGACCTCACCCGCGCTGGCGAACCTCGCGGCTCACGCGCTTGATCGCCGCCTGTCCGGCCTCGCGGCCTCACTCGACGCCAATTACACCCGCTATGCCGACGATCTTAGCTTTTCCGGAGATCCCCGCATCATCCCGATCCTGACCCGGGCCGTTCCTTCCATCGCGGTCGAGGAAGGGTTTCGTCTGAACCCAACCAAGACCCGCGTCATGACTGCCGCCGGGCACCAATCGGTCACCGGCA
This sequence comes from Albidovulum sp., assembly GCF_049646345.1. GTDB lineage: Bacteria > Pseudomonadota > Alphaproteobacteria > Rhodobacterales > Rhodobacteraceae > Albidovulum. The sequence continues at coordinate 3,713 of NZ_JBARVQ010000435.1, forward strand.
TTACCGTCAACCAGCACGTCAACATCCCGCGCGAAGACTACGACCGCCTGAAAGCCACGATCCACCACCTGGGACGCGCGGATGACACCCGCCGGAACGACCGTGCCTTTCTTTCCCGCGTCTCGGGTCAGATCGGCTGGATCGAACAGGTCAACCCTGCGCGCGGCCTGAAACTCCGCGCCCGCTTAGACGCGCTGCGGCTCGCTTGATCCGCCCGGGCGATTGCCCTTCCTCCCGCCATTGTCTAGATGGGTGACAAACCCGGCATATACGAGGACTTCACCCATGGCTTCCTACCAATACGTCTATCACATGGATGGCGTCTCTAAGACCTATCCCGGCGGCAAGAAATGCTTTGAGAATATCCGCCTGAACTTCCTGCCCGGCGTCAAGATCGGCGTTGTCGGCGTCAACGGTTCGGGTAAATCGACGCTGCTGCGTATCATGGCCGGGATCGACAAGGATTTTCAGGGCGAGGCCTGGTCCGCCAAGGGCGCCAAGGTCGGCTATCTGCCGCAGGAACCCTATCTCGACCCGGCGCTCAACGTGCGCGAGAACGTCATGCTCGGTGTCGCGGAAAAACAGGCGATCCTTGACCGCTACAACGAACTCGCCATGAACTACTCGGACGAGACCGCCGATGAAATGGCCGCCCTTCAGGACACGATCGACGCCGCCAACCTCTGGGATCTCGACAGCCAGATCGACGTCGCGATGGAGGCGTTGCGCTGCCCGCCCGATGACGCGAATGTCGAAACCCTTTCGGGCGGTGAACGCCGCCGGGTCGCACTTTGCAAGCTGCTTCTGGAAGCGCCCGACATGCTGCTTCTCGACGAACCGACCAACCACCTCGATGCCGAAACCATCGCCTGGCTGCAAAAGCACCTGATCGAATATACCGGCACGATCCTGATCGTCACCCATGACCGCTATTTCCTCGACGACATCACCTCGTGGATCCTCGAACTCGAACGTGGCCGCGGCATTCCCTACGAGGGCAACTACTCTGCCTGGCTCGACCAGAAGGCCAAGCGCCTCGCGCAGGAAGCGCGTGAGGACAAGGCCAAGCAGAAGGTCATGGAGAAGGAACTTGAATGGATCCGCGCCGGGGCCAAGGCCCGGCAGGCCAAGCAGAAGGCCCGGATCAACGCCTATGAGAAGATGGCCGACCAGTCCGAGCGCGAACGCATCGGCCGCGCCCAGATCATCATCCCCAACGGCCCCCGCCTTGGCGGCAAGGTGATCGAGGTCGAGGGGCTGAAAAAGCATATGGGCGACAAGCTGTTGATCGAGGATCTGAGCTTTTCGATCCCGCCCGGCGCCATTGTCGGCATCATCGGCCCGAACGGTGCCGGCAAGACCACGCTCTTCCGCATGATCACCGGTCAGGAAAAGCCCGATACCGGCACCATCACGCTCGGCGATACGGTCAAGCTTTCTTATGTCGACCAGTCGCGCGACGACCTTGACGCCAACCAGAACGTCTGGGAATCGATCACCGACGCTTTGGACATCGTGGTGCTTGGCGATGCCGAAGTGAACTCCCGCGCCTATTGCTCGGCCTTCAACTTCAAGGGCGCGGACCAGCAGAAAAAGGTCGGCTTGCTGTCGGGCGGCGAACGCAACCGCGTTCACATGGCGCGCCTGCTGAAATCCGGCGGCAATGTGCTGCTTCTGGACGAACCGACCAACGACCTCGATGTCGAAACCCTGACCGCATTGGAAGCCGCGCTCGACGACTTCGCGGGCTGCGCCGTCATCATCTCCCACGACCGCTTCTTCCTCGACCGCCTCTGTACGCATATCCTTGCGTTTGAAGGCGAAGCCCATGTCGAATGGTTCGAAGGCAACTTCGAGGCCTATGAAGAGGACAAGATCAGACGGCTGGGACCGGATAGCGTTGAACCCAAAAGGGTGAAGTATAAGAAATTCAGCCGCTGAGGCGGATGGATTGCCCGTATTTCGAACGCGGGTTCAACGCGTGTGTGCGAGTGGTTGCGACCGGCTCTGTTGCACAAATCCCGGGAGGGATTCATCTTGTGAATCCAGCGTGGTAGCTGTGCTGCATGAGCAGACCCACAGCCCCGACCTACAAGACCAGGAACTGGCGAGCCTACAATGAAGCGCTTAAGCGCCGGGGCTCACTGACCATCTGGTTCGATCCCACTATGATTTGGGATGCCGCGCCGACAGGCAGGCGTGGCCGCCAGCGGACCTTCAGCGATGCCGCCATCCAGACGTGCCTTTCGATGAAGGTGCTGTTCGGCATGGCGCTCCGTCAGACGACAGGTTTCGTTGAAAGCCTGCTGCGGTTGGTCGGTCTCGACTGGGCGGTGCCCGACTTCAGCACACTTTGCCGCCGCCAAAAGACTCTGGCTGTAAACATCCCATATCGCGGGTCCAAGGGGCCGCTGCACCTGCTGATCGACAGCACCGGCATCAAGGTCGAGGTCGAGGGCGAAGGCGAGTGGCATGCGCGCAAGCATGGCGGCCCCAAACGACGGATCTGGCGCAAGATCCATCTCGGGATTGATGAGGAAACGCTGGAGGTCCGCGCTGTCGAAATCACCGGGAGCCATATCGGCGACGCACCGGTGCTACCCGACCTGCTCGGCCAGATCCCAAAGGACGAGCAGATCGGCAGCGTCACGGCAGATGGCGCCTACGATACCCGCAAGTGCCACGACGCCATCGCCGACCGCGGCGCGCACGCTGTCATCCCGCCCCGCAAGAATGCGACGCCGTGGAAGACCGTCACCGCCGGAGCCATGGTCCGAAACGAAGCCCCGCGGGCGTCGAAATACCTGCGCCGCGCCCTCTGGCGACGATGGAGCGGATATCACCGCCGAAGCCGCGTCGAGACGAACCCTCTCGGGATCATGCTTCGCATAACCCTGCCGGGCAGCGGATGCATTGTGTGAAACTGCTGGGCCAGCGGCTCATGGCGCGGGACTTCGACCGTCAGGTCGCAGAGCTCCAGGTCCGCATCGCCGTACTCAACGGCTATACCGCGCTCGGCATACCCATCACGAAACCCGTGGGATGACTCTGTCAGGGGAAAGGGAAGCCTCGGCTATCAGCCGATTTGTGCAACAGAGCCATCTCGAGGACAAAGGCATGGACCATGTCCGTGGCACGCCGCATCACCCGCAGACCCAGGGAAAGATCGAGCGCTGGCACCAGACCATGAAGAACCGGGTGCTGCTGAAAAACTACTTCCTGCCCGGTGACCTGGAACGCCAGATCGGCGCCTTCGTCAATCCCTGCAACGACCATCGCTACCACGAGAGCTTGGCCAACCTGACCCCGGCCGACGTCTATCACGGCCGTGGCGCGAAGATCCTGAAGATGAGAGAGGAGATCAAGATGCAGACAATCCGAAAACGTCGGTTGCAGCACCAAATCGCGGCCGCCTAAACTCAAACAGAAACCGAACCAGAGCCTCCGTTATGAAACTGCCTCAGCTCTCCGGAAAACTCTGACGACGGACAGGCGAGTGCGAATAGATCAGATGCGTGACCGGCTGATCGGTAATCTGGCTCAGGTTCTCTGCCAGCCAGCTTGACGCCCCGGCATTGATCGGGTCGACAACGACCGTGCCTTCGGATGTCGGCACGACGAGCGCGTAGTGGAAATTGTTCTGGAACCGGTAGACGTCGCCGGTGATATTCTCGATCGCGCGGGTGGCGTCCTGCGCAATGGCCGAGGTCGTCAGCGCGAGGCAGGCAGCGAGCGAGAGGGGGATGCGTTTCATGTCGTCCTCCTCTGGTGATGTGCCATCATGCCCGCTCTGGCCCTGTTCCCCGATCACGTTCGGGTGAGCATGGGCCCGCCCGGCGGGGTGCCGCGCCTTGACCCGGGCCCGCTTTCGGCGCATGTCTCCCGCCCAAAGAAGACAGGAGCAGAGCTTGGCCACAGTGCCGTTTTCCCGTTTCGAAGTGATGATCGCCTGGCGCTGTCTGCGTGCCCGCCGCGCCGAGGGCGGCGTCAGCGTCATGACCTGGATATCGCTGGTGGGCATCGCGCTGGGCGTGATGGCTCTGGTTGCGACCCTGGCTGTTCGCGCAGGGTTCCGGGCCGAGTTCGTCGACACGATCCTTGGCGCCAATGCCCATGTCTCGGTCAGCCGGGCGACATGGGTGGATGAGGATGGCGTGGCCAGCCGCGCGATCCCCGATGCAGGTGCCGTGGCGGCGGCGATCCGCGCGATCCCCGGCGTCACTCGGGCGGCCCCGATCATTCGTGGTCAGGCCATGGTGACGGCGGGTGACCGCTCGAACGTCGCCGAGATCTACGGCATCACGCTCGATGATCTTAAGGCGATCCCGCGCATTGCCAGTTCGGACGAGGCAATTGGCGATATTGAGCGTTTTGAAGAGGGCATGGCGGTGGGCCTTGGCATCGCCCGCGATCTCGGGCTGTCGGTCGGCGACCGGGTGAAGGTGATCCAGCCGAACGGCAACAAGACCGCTTTCGGTACCTCGCCGCGCGTCAATGCCTATGAGGTCGTCTATATTTTCAGCGCCGGGCGCTGGGATATCGACCGCACCCGCATCTATCTGCCCTACGGGGAGGCCGAGCCCTTCTTCAACCGCGAACGGGGTGCGGATGAGATTGAGGTCTTCGTCGCCGATCCGGAAGGGATCGAGAGCTACGGTCCGCAGCTTTTCATGGCGGCGGGGAACGGCACGCTTCTCTGGACCTGGAAGGATGCGTCGAGCGCCTTTCTGAACGCGCTTTCGATTGAGGATGACGTGATGTTCGTGATCCTCGCGCTGATCGTGCTGATCGCGGCTTTGAACATCACTTCGGGACTTGTCATGCTGGTCAAGAACAAGGGTCGCGATATCGGGATTTTGCGGACGATGGGTCTGACCGAAGGCTCGATCCTCAGGGTCTTCTTCCTTTGCGGCGCGTTCGTGGGCGTGATCGGCACCATCGCCGGGGTGGGTCTCGGCTGCCTTCTGGCGCTCAACATCGACAGCATCATGTCGGCGATCAATTACGCGACCGGCGGCGGAGCCTGGGACCCGTCGGTACGCGGCATCTACCGGTTGCCGGCGGAATTGCGGCTCTGGGATATCGGCCGGGCGGTGGGGCTGTCGCTGGTCCTCTCCTTCGTCGTCACAATCTTCCCCGCCCGTCGTGCTGCGCGGATGAACCCGGTGGAGGCCCTGCGCTATGAGTGAGACGGTGCTGGAGCTTCAGGGCGTTGCCAAGACCTATCTGGAAGGCACGCCGGGCGAGGTGCGCGTTCTGAACGCTCTCGACCTGACCGTCGCGCGGGGCGAGGTCGTGGCTTTGGTCGCGCCCTCGGGTGCCGGCAAGTCGACGCTGCTGCATATTGCAGGGCTTCTGGACACGGCGGACAGTGGCACCGTGGCCATCGGCGGCAAGGTGATGACCGGCCTTTCCGACCGCGCCCGGACGGCGGCGCGGCGGAACGAGGTGGGGTTCATCTATCAGTTCCACCACCTTTTGCCCGAATTCAGCGCCGAGGAGAACATCGTCCTGCCGCAGCTCGCCAATGGAGCCGGGCAGGCCGGGGCGGCGGCACGGGCGCACGATCTGCTGGCACGGGTCGGGGTCGGCCACCGCGCAGATCATCGC
>NZ_JBARVQ010000436.1:0-2557 GCF_049646345.1 Albidovulum sp.
ACACAGCCGTTGGCAGGATCAGCCTCGGACGGCAGCTGGGCCAGAACTTTTTGCGTGAGGCCATCTGCACCTGCGACAGTCTCATAAACATAGATCGGCTGAACGATGTTGTTGGTCGCAGGATCAATCGACAATGTGCCGCGTGGTCCATCGAACGTGACCTGACGCAGGGCATTGGCGAGCGATGCGCGGTCTGTCGCACCCGCTTTTGTCGCCTCGACCAGCGCGCGTGCAGCGTCATAGCCCTGAACCGCAAACTCGGACGGAGCGCGGCCGATTTTGGCCGTAAAGCCGTCTACGAAGACCGCATTCGCATCGTTTTCGATTGTCGGGACGTAATGGGACGCCGCGATCACACCCTCAGCCGCAGGACCTTGTGCGTTCACATAAAGTGACGACGTCAGGAACCCCGAACCATAAAGCGGCAGTTCGGCCTTCAGACCAAAGCTGTCGTATTGTTTGACGAAGGAGATCGCCTCACCGCCTGCATAGAACACATAGACCGCATCGGCACCGCTGGATTTGGCTTGGGTCAGGTAGGGACCAAAATCCTGTGTTTTCTGGAAGGGCGTGAAGTCTTGCCCGACAATCTCGCCACCTGCGGCAGTGAATGTGGCCTCGAATGCTTCGATCATCTGACGACCGGCCGCATAATCAGGGGCAAGGGTGTACACCTTGCGAATACCCTGATCGTACATCCAGGTCCCCATCGGGCGGTTCACCTGACCGTTGGAAAACGACATACGTGTGATGAATGGGGAGCAATCCGCGCCCGTCGCCTCATCATTGCCCGCGTTCGCGACAATCAGCGGCACGCCTGCACCGTGGACCATATCGCGCACAGCACCCAGAACGCCGGAGCTTACGATGCCCGCGATCACATCCACATCGTCTTGCAGGATCAGCTTCTTGGCTTTGCCAAGGGCAACCGGTGGTTTCACTTCCGTGTCTTCGCGGATGATCTCGAAGGTGGCATCTGTCTCGCCACCGAATTGCTCAAGCCCCAGCGCAAAGCCTGCGTCAATCTCGTTGCCAAGGGCCGCATAAACGCCGGAATAGGGCAGCAGCAGGCCGATCTTCATGTCCTCGGCGGTTGCTGTGGTCGCGATTGTGGTGGCAAGGCCAAGGGCCGCCAGTGTTGTCGTTTTCATGTTGTTTCCTTCAGTTGATTTTCAGACCGTTCTTATGACGGCCTATCCAAGGTCGCCGCCGCCCACGGGCACAGTGAGGCCAGTGATGTAGGAGGCATCATCCGACGCCAGAAACAGGATTGGCCCTGCCTGTTCGTCGAGTGTTCCGTATCGTTTCATGGGCGAGGACTGGATCGTCTGGTCGACGATGGTCTGGTACCAGTCCGCGCGTTGTTCCTGCTCTGCGTTCGGGTTGCGCGGGGTCACACGTTCGGGAGCTTCGGTGCCGCCCGGTGCCGTGGCTACAACGCGAATACCGCGCTCGGCCATTTCCCATGCGAGGCTGGCGGTGATGGCATTCACGCCGCCCTTCGCCGCTGCGTAAGGCACACGGTTCAACCCGCGCGTGGCGATGGAGCTGACGTTGACGATCACGCCTGACCCTTGCGGCAGCATCCGCTCGATCGCGGCGCGGCAACAATAGAGCGTCGGAAACAGCGAGCGGCGCACTTCGGCGTCGATCTGTTCGGGCTCGTAGTGCTCATAAGGTTTGGCCCAGATGGTCCCGCCCACGTTGTTGACCAGAACATCAATGCGGCCCCAAAGGCTCTGGGCCTTTGCCATGGCTTCTTCACAGCCGGCCCAAGTCTCAAGATCGACATTGATCGCCTCTGCCGTGCCACCGCTGGCGTGGATCGCTGCCACCACTTCATCCCGCGCGGGCGAGCGGTCGACGATCAGCACCTTTGCGCCCTCACTTGCCGCACGTTCCGCCACGCAGCGGCCGATGCCTTGGGCGGCGCCGGTCACGACCATCACCTTGTCTTCAAAGCGGCGGCTCATGCGGCATCCGCCTCTGTTTCAGTCGGGTTGAACTTTTCGAAATAGAAATTGGCAGGCTCCACACCCAGCGTGCCGAAGTGTCCCCGAACGGCATCCACCATAGGCGGCGGGCCACACAGATAGACATCGACATCACCGCCATTCAGATCCTCCGCCGAGACGTGATCGGTGACGAAGCCCTTGCGCTCGTGCGCGTCCTCTGCGGCGGCCAGAACCGTGATCACGGTGACATTGCCGATCTGCTTGGCCAGCGCTTGCACGCGGTCCAACTCCACCAGATCCGCAGCATGGGTGACTGCATAATAGAGCGTGATCGGCTGATCGTTGCCCTGCTCTGCAAGATGCTCGAGCATGGACAGGAAGGGGGCGAGCCCGGTACCACCGGCCAGCCACAGTTGTGGGCGCTCCATCGGCCGCAGGTAGAACGTGCCCATCGGGCCGGTCAGCGTGATTGCATCGCCACCCTTCGCACGCTCGCCCAGATAGCTGCTCATCACGCCGCCGGGGATGTTGCGGATCAGGAACTGGCCTTCATCCGCGCCCGGCTTGGACGAGAACGAATAGGAGCGGTGCTTGTCCGTGCC
>NZ_JBARVQ010000437.1:0-21074 GCF_049646345.1 Albidovulum sp.
GTTTTGGGGCTCAGACCTGCATTCAGCTTTCCCGAGTCCATTCAAAGCGCCTGGTACCAGCCAGGCGTGGGGATATCGGCTTGTCCATTCAGCATTGAGATTCAGCGCAACTATCGGGCCGGAAGATACCCGTGTGGACACAACCATAATACGTTCCGGACTCCACGCTGGGTCAAGGTTTGACAACAGATGGGTCAGAGCCGGATTTCGATACGGGCCTTTCAGAAGGGCAAGAACCATGGTGCTGCTCAGACCAATCAGTGAGGCAAAGAGCAGCGGAGTTACACGCATCGTGTTTGTAAGTACCCAGAGGCAGGCGGTGAAGGCGAATGCCTTCAATGGGATCGCGTGATACTGAAACCCGTTCCATTGAACGATATAGCAGCCGAGCCCTGCCAGTGCTGCCGAAACGAAAACCCCGGTACCTGCCGGAACGCCCTGTCGGGCAAGCAAGGTCAAGCCAAATATCACGAACGGGGCACAGCCAATCTGAAGGACGACAACGATCCTCCCTTCCGCCACTGCGATAGAGCCGTAGACTGACTGCGCAACAGGAACTATGTCGCGGAAATATTCCGGATGAAGGTACCACACAGACAGAACATACGCGATTCCAACGCAGACCATTGTAAGATTGCTTGTCGACCACAAAGGCCGGAACGACCGCACCGCAATGATGTGCCAGAGTGTGACCGCAATTGGAATCAACAGAAAATACGGCTTCAGGCAGATGCCCAATGCAGCAAGGATGGCAAATCCAACGTTTCTGCGTCGCGATACATTGTCATGTCCGACTGCAGTTGCCACCAGCCAGGGCATGACCAGTATCACCATGAGATGTTCGCGTTGACCGGTATCGCTGAGGGACGGCAAGGTCATCGCCAATCCGAGGCCGAGTTGCAGCATCACCCTGCGCCCGCCTGGCAGGCTGTGCCGGTCCGAAATGGCTGACCAGCAGGCCATCAGGCTGGCCATGATCAATAAGCTGAACACCAGATACTGAGCGTTCTGCGCGTCCATTCCGGTCAGGTCGGCAAACAGGACCGGAGGAACGGTGAAATAGAAGTTCAGCGGTGGATTGACTTCGTAGATGTCGACATAGAGGCGCGCACCACTCAGCCATTCGCGCGTTGCGACAAGATACCAGGCCGTATCATGGCTGATCAATCGCCCCCAGTGGAACGACAGGAAGGCTGCAGCAACGACCAGGGAAACGACGATCCCGGGCGTCAAGCCTGCAAACGACGCGCCGCGTCCGGCAGTGTGAAATGGCGGTGTGACTGAAGCGGCAATGGTGTCGCGCATAGATCCGGAAAAACTCGCGTCGAGGGTGGATTTTCCGCACACAAGCGGAAGTATGTGGCGGGAGTATGGAACGATCGGGGCAAATGCCCCCTGATCGTTTCGCTTTTGGGGGCGAGCGCGATCCGGACGGCTTGACCGCTGTAGCCTTTCACCGCATTGATAGGGCCAGTTTCTTGCAAGAATGGGTCCAGATGTGTCGATCCCTGCTGAATCCTTCTTTCTTGCGCAGGGCTTCAACGGCACCCTGCAACAGCAGATCCAGCAAATGGTTGCTGACGGGATTCTGCGCGGCCGGTTCCGGCCGGGCGAAAAGATGCCGTCGAGCCGCGGGCTTGCCCGCCATCTCGGCGTCAGCCGGATCACCGTCACACTGGCCTATACCGAGCTGGTCTCGGGCGATTATCTGACCGCGCGCGGCCGGTCGGGGTATTTCGTGTCCGACACCGCCCCCACGCATCCGGCCTTTGCCCCGCCTGAACGGCCGCATGGCGATTCCGTGGACTGGGAACGCATCATTGGCCGTCGCTTTTCCCGTCACGAACTGATCGCGCGACCGCAGGACTGGCAATCCTACCCCTATCCCTTCATCTACGGGCAGGCGGATGCCACGCTCTTCGATCATCAGAACTGGCGCCAATGCGCGCTTCGCGCCCTCGGCAAACGCGACTTTGAGGTTCTGACGGCCGATTTCTACGAACGCGACGATCCGATGCTGATCGAATATGTCATTCGCTCGATCCTGCCGCGGCGGGGCATCAGCGCCCGTCCCGAAGAGATTCTGCTGACCATGGGCGCGCAGAATGCGCTCTGGCTTGCGGCCGCGATCCTCTTGCGTCCGAGCAGCGTGGCGGCGGTTGAAAACCCCTGTTATCCGGGGTTGCGCGCGATCCTCAATCAGCTCGGGGCCGATGTGCGGTCTGTAGAGGTCGATGGCGCGGGGTTGCCTGCCGAGGATGTGCCCGATGGGGTCGAGGTGGTCTTTACCACCCCCAGCCATCATTGCCCGACCAATGCCACCATGCCGGTCGACCGCCGCACCGCCCTGCTGGAGCGGGCCCATAGCGAAGACTTCGTCGTGGTCGAGGATGACTACGAATTCGAGATGTCGTTCCTGAAACCCGCCGCCCCGGCGCTGAAGTCGCTCGATCACGACGGGCGGGTGATCTATGTCGGATCATTTTCGAAATCGCTCTTTCCCGGTCTGCGGCTGGGCTATCTGGTGGCTTCGGAAGCCTTCATCCGTGAAGCGCGGGCGCTGCGCGCGGCAATGCTGCGCCACACACCGGGGCATATTCAGCGTACGGTCGCCTATTTCCTGTCGCTCGGCCATTACGATGCTTTGATCAACCGGCTTAATCAGGCGTACAAACGTCGGCGCACCACGATGGACGAGGCAATCGCGACCCATGGGCTTGAGATCGCCGGGCGCGGTGCCTTTGGCGGGTCGAGCTTCTGGATGCGGGCGCCGGACCATGTCGATACCGATCTTCTGGCGGCACGGCTGCGCCCGCAAGGCGTGCTGATCGAACCGGGGCGCATCTTCTTCGCGCACGGCACGGCACCGCGCAATTTCTACCGCATTGCCTATTCCTCAATCGCGCAAACCCGCATTCCCGAAGGAATTGGCCTCATCTCGGCCGCGCTTGGGCAATCTGGACCTAATCAGGCGGGCTGACTGGCCCTACAGGGTAAAGCGGCTCCCGGCGTAAGAACGCGGTGATAAAAGGGGGATACCCCCTTCAACAGCTTGTTCCCGAGGGAGATCCGCCATGAAGATGACCACCGAAGAAGCCTTCGTCAAAACCCTGCAAATGCATGGGATCGAACATGCGTTTGGCATCATCGGTTCGGCCATGATGCCGATTTCGGACATCTTCGGCGAGGCCGGGATCAACTTCTGGGACTGCGCGCATGAAGGCTCGGGCGGGATGATGGCCGACGGGTTCACCCGCGCGACCGGCAAGATGTCGATGATGATCGCCCAGAACGGGCCGGGCATCGCCAACTTCGTCACCGCCGTGAAGACCGCCTATTGGAACCATACGCCGCTTTTGCTGGTGACACCGCAGGCCGCCAACAAGACGATGGGGCAGGGCGGGTTCCAGGAAATCGAACAGATGAACATGTTCGCCGATTGCGTCGCCTATCAGGAAGAGGTCCGCGACCCGACCCGTGTGGCCGAGGTTTTGAACCGGGTGATCCTGAACGCCAAGCGCGCCTCGGCCCCCGCGCAGATCAACGTCCCGCGCGACTACTGGACGCAAGTCATCGACATCGAGCTGCCGCAGATCGTGGAATTCGAACATCCCGCTGGTGGTGACGACGCGCTGACCAAAGCTGCCGAATTGCTGTCGAATGCCAAGTTCCCCGTCATCCTGAATGGTGCGGGCGTGGTTCTGGGCGGCGCCATCGGCGACACGATCAAACTGGCCGAGCGTCTGTCGGCCCCGGTCTGCGTCGGCTACCAGCACAATGACGCCTTCCCGGGCTCGCATCCGCTCTTTGCCGGGCCGCTGGGCTATAACGGGTCCAAGGCCGGGATGGAGTTGATCGCCAAGGCCGACGTGGTTCTGGCACTCGGCACGCGTCTCAACCCGTTCTCGACCCTGCCGGGCTACGGCATTGACTACTGGCCCAAGGATGCGGCGATCATCCAGGTCGACATCAACCCCAACCGGATCGGCCTGACCAAGAAGGTCACCGTCGGTATCATCGGCGACGCCAAGAAGGTTGCGAACACCATCCTCGACCGTCTGGCAGACAATGCCGGTGACGCAGGCCGCGATGATCGCAAGGCGCTGATTGCCACTACCAAGTCGGCCTGGGCGCAGGAACTGACCTCGCTCGACCACGAGCAGGACGATCCCGGCACCACCTGGAACGAACGCGCCCGCGCGGCGAAGCCCGACTGGCTGAGCCCCCGCAAAGCATGGCGCGCCATTCAATCCGCACTGCCGAAGAACGCCATCATCTCGTCCGATATCGGCAACAACTGCGCCATCGGTAACGCCTATCCGTCGTTTGAAGAGGGCCGCAAGTATCTGGCCCCGGGCCTTTTCGGCCCCTGCGGTTACGGCCTGCCGGCCGTTGTCGGCGCCAAGATCGGCTGCCCGGATGTGCCGGTTGTCGGCTTCTCGGGCGACGGCGCCTTTGGTATCGCGGTGACCGAACTGACCGCCATTGGCCGTGGCGAATGGCCCGCCGTGACCCAGATCGTTTTCCGCAACTACCAGTGGGGCGCTGAAAAGCGGAACTCCACCCTCTGGTATAATGACAACTTCGTCGGTACCGAGCTGGATACGCAAGTGTCCTATGCCGGTATCGCCAAGGCCTGCGGTCTGCAGGGCGTTGTCGCGCGGACCATGGACGAGCTGACCGACGCGCTGGCGAAGGCCATCGAAGACCAGATGAAGCATGGCAAGACCACGCTGATCGAAGCCATGATCAACCAGGAACTGGGTGAACCCTTCCGCCGCGATGCGATGAAAAAGCCGGTCGCGGTGGCGGGCATCAACAAGGCTGACATGCGCCCGCAAAAAGGAGCGTGATGACGCTTCCCTTCGATCTGGGGGCGGGGGCGGGCCTGTGGCTTGCCTTCGCCTTCTTCGCGGCGGCCTTTGTCCGGGGTTATTCGGGCTTTGGCTTTTCGGCCCTTGTCGTCGCTGCTGCGGGCCTTGCCACCAACCCGGTTTTCCTGGTGCCGGTCGTGGTGATCGCCGAGATCGCCATGACGCTCATGCAGGCGAAGGGCGTGGCCGGAAAGATCGAATGGAAACGGGTGCTGTCGATGCTGGCTGGGGCTGCGGTGATCATGCCGATCTCGGTCACGCTGCTGGCACGCGTGGGTGAGGACCCGGCGCGCATCGCCATTTCGCTGATCATCCTTGCGATGGCGCTGGTCCTGCTGGCGGGCTGGACGCTGCACCGCAAGATCGGCCCCTTGGGTCACGCGGGTGTCGGTATGGTTTCGGGGTTTGCCAACGGTGCTGCGGTGGGCGGATTGCCGGTCGCGGCGTTCATGGCGGCGCAGCCCATACCGGCCGCGATCTTCCGGGCCACCATGGTCGCCTATCTGACCGCGATCGACCTCGTGGCGCTGCCGATCATGTGGGCGAACGGCATGGTCAGCCATGACACGTTCGTGACGCTGGCACTTGCCGCGCCCGCGATGGTGGCAGGCGTCTGGTTGGGTGGGCGGCGTTTCCTTGCGGCCACGCCGCAGAGTTTTCGCCGCGTGGCGATCATGCTTTTGATCGGGTTATCCGTTCTGGGGCTGGTGCGGTCCTTTGTCTGAGAGGAACAGGAATAAATGAGTGTTCAGGAGCGTATTCTTGCAGCGGCAACCGGTGTCGACACTTGCATCGCGCTGAGCGAGGGTGAGGATCCGCGCATCGTCGGGGCGGCACTGGCCGCACGGGCGCGCGGGCTGGCGCGCATCATTCTTGTCGGGGATCACGCCGCAGTCACCGCCGAACTGGCCCGGCAGGGCGGGGCAGAAGGCGCAGGGCTGACACTCCACGATCCCGCGACATCGCCGCATCACGCAGCGCTTGCCGCAGCCTATCACGAATTGCGCAAGCATAAGGGAATGACGGAAGACAGTGCCGCCGAAGCCCTGCGCGAGCCTTTGACCTATGCCGCCATGCTGGTGCGCGAAGGGCTGGCCGACGGCACGGTCGGCGGGGCGGTGCACACCACCGCCGACACAGTCCGCGCCGCGATCCAATGCATCGGCAAGGCAAAGGGCGAAGCATTGGTGTCGTCCTTCTTCCTGATGATCATGGATCAGCCATATCACGTCGTGAAAGGCGCGGTGATCTTTTCAGATTGTGGCCTGGTGGTTGATCCGACCCCCGAACAACTTGCGGCCATTGCCGCCCAATCCGCCCGTTCCCTGACCGCGCTGACCGGTGAGGAACCGCGCGTCGCGATGCTCTCGTTTTCGACCAAGGGCAGTGCGGCCCACCCGGCGGTGACGAAGATGGAAGAGGCGACAGCTTTGGCCCGCGCCGCGCATCCCGACCTGATCCTTGATGGCGAATTGCAGTTCGATGCGGCCTTCGTGCCCGCCGTTGCCGCCACCAAGGCCAAGGGCTCTCCGGTAGAGGGCAGGGCCAATGTCTTTGTCTTCCCGGACCTCGATGCAGGCAATATCGGCTACAAGATCGCCCAGCGGATCGGCGGGGCAATGGCCATCGGCCCGGTGCTGCAAGGCCTTTCCAAACCCGCCAATGATCTGTCGCGCGGCTGTGTCGCCGCAGATGTCGAATTGATGATCGCGGTTACGGCGCTCCAGGCAAAGATGACGAAAGCGAACGTTTAGTTCGAAAAAATGCAATTCGGTTTCAACGGGTTGCAGTGTAAAGAGATACTGAACAAACTCCCGCGGATCGTGGGGACGGGGAACAGATATGACCTATCAGCAGCCGAAACTGGACACTTCTCCCAAAGTCTCGGACGAGGTGAGGAAGACGACCTGCTACATGTGCGCCTGCCGCTGCGGCATCAATGTGCATCTGAAGTCGGGCAAGGTTTCATATATTGAAGGGAACCGCGACCACCCGGTCAACAAGGGTGTCCTGTGTGCCAAGGGCTCGTCGGGCATCATGCAGGTGACCGCGCCCTCGCGGCTGCGCGCGCCCCTGAAGCGGGTCGGCCCGCGCGGATCGGGCGCGTTTGAGGAGATTTCCTGGGAAGAGGCGTTCCAGATCGCCGTTTCCTGGCTGAAGCCATTGCGTGAAACCGCTCCGGAAAAACTGGCCTTCTTTACCGGCCGCGACCAGTCGCAGAGCTTCACCAGCTTCTGGGCGCAGGGCTTTGGCACCCCGAACTATGCAGCCCATGGCGGGTTCTGTTCGGTCAATATGGCGGCTGGCGGCATCTACACGATGGGCGGCGCCTTCTGGGAATTCGGCCAGCCCGACTGGGACCGCGCGAAGCTTTTCATCCTGTTCGGCGTGGCCGAGGATTACGATTCAAATCCGATCAAGATCGGCATCAGCAAGCTGAAGGCGCGCGGCAGCCGCGTCGTCGGCGTCAACCCGATCCGCACCGGCTATAATGGGGTCGCCGACGACTGGTACGGCATTACGCCGGGCACCGACGGGTTGCTGATCCTGTCGCTGATCCATGAACTGCTGAAGGCGGGCAAGATCGACCTCGATTACCTTGCGCGCTTCACCAATGCACCCTGTCTGGTGGATGAGGCTGATGGGCCGGGCAAGGGTCTTTTGCTGCGCGACAAGGACGGCAAGCATCTGGTCATCGACAAGAAGACCGGCAAGCCCGCAGCCTTTGACAAGAAGGGTGTCCAGCCTGATCTGGGTGCCACCCACAAAGGTGCCCGCACCGTCTTTCAGCACCTCGCCGAACGCTACCTGTCGGACGACTACGCGCCCGAGGCGGTCGCGGATCGCACCGGCATCCCGGCAACCCGCATCAAGGGCCTTGCGGCGGAGATTGCACGGGCGGCCTTCGATGAACCGGTCGTGCTGGATCATGAATGGACCGATTTCCGGGGCGACACCCACAAGCAAATGGTCGGCCGCCCGGTGGCTTTCCACTCCATGCGCGGCGTTTCGGCCCATTCCAACGGCTTCCAGACCTGCCGGGCACTGCACCTTTTGCAGATCCTCATCGGATCGGTCGAAACCCCCGGTGGCTTCCGCTTCAAACCGCCCTATCCGAAACCACCCGAGGCGCATCCGAAACCGCATTGCGGCTTCAACCCCGGCACGCCGCTGAACGGCCCGCATCTGGGCTTTGTTCACGGGCCCGATGATCTGGCGCTGAACCCCGATGGCAGCCCCGCGCGCATCGACAAGGCCTTCACCTGGGAAAACCCGATGAGCGCCCATGGCCTCATGCATATGGTCATCCCGAACGCACATGCGGGCGACCCCTACAAGGTCGACACGATGATGCTCTACATGGCGAATATGTCGTGGAACTCATCGATGAACACCCGCGCGGTGATGGAGATGCTGACCGACAAGGACGAGGGCGGCGACTACAAGATCCCGCGCATCATCTATTCCGATGCCTATGCCTCGGAAATGGTCGCCTATGCCGACCTCGTGCTGCCCGACACGACCTATCTGGAGCGGCATGACTGTATCTCGCTTCTTGACCGGCCGATCTGCGAGGCCGAGGCGGCGGCAGATGCGATCCGCTGGCCTGTGATCGAGCCTGACCGCGATGTGCGCGGCTTCCAGTCGGTGCTGGTGGAACTCGGCAACCGCCTGCAACTCCCGGGTTTCGTGGATGCAGAGGGCAAGGCCAAATACAAGGATTACGCGGATTACATGGTCAACCATGAACGCCGTCCCGGTGTTGGTCCGCTCATGGGCTGGCGCGGCAATGGCGATCAGACCGGGCGCGGCGCGCCGAACCCCGATCAGTTGCAGCGCTATATCGACAATGGCGGCTTTGCCATGGCCCATATCCCGGATGAGGCGCAATTCTTCAAACCGTGGAACGCGGCCTATCAGGACTGGGCGGTGGAGCTTGGCCTTTACGACAAGCCGCAGCCCTATCTCTTCACGATCTATTCCGAACCGATGCAGCGTTTCCGCCTTGCCGCCGAAGGCCATGGCGACCGTCAGCCGCCCGAGCATCTGCGCGAAAGGGTGAAAGCCACGATGGACCCGCTGCCGATCTGGTACGAACCCTTTGGCGACAGTGCCGGGGCGGATTATCCGGTCCATGCACTGACCCAGCGACCGATGGCGATGTATCATTCCTGGGGATCGCAGAACGCTTGGTTGCGCCAGATCCATGGCGTGAACCCGCTTTATGTGCCGACCAAGATCTGGGAAGCGAACGGTTTTCAGGACGGCGACTGGGCCCGCGTGACCTCACCTTCGGGCGAGATTACCGTGCCGGTGGCGCATATGGCCGCGCTCAATGAAAACACGATCTGGACCTGGAACGCCATTGGCAAGCGCAAGGGCGCCTGGGCGCTTGATCCGGATGCGCCGGAGGCCACCAAGGGCTTCCTTCTCAATCACCTGATCCATGAACTTCTGCCCGAGAAGGGCGATGGGATGCGCTGGTCGAACTCTGACCCGATCACCGGACAGGCGGCCTGGTTTGACCTGCGTGTGAGGATCGAAAAGGCCGATCCACCGGATGAGGCGCAGCCAGCCTTCCCGCCCATCCCGTCCCCCGTTCCGGCCGCGAAGAGGAACCGCCCATGACCGCCCTTCCGCCGCCCTCCGCCAAGAAACTCGGGCTTGTCATCGACCTTGACACCTGTGTGGGCTGCCATGCCTGCGTGACCGCCTGCAAAGGCTGGAACGACCAGGGTTATGGTGTGCCATTGTCGGACCAAAACGCTTATGGATCAGAGCCTTCCGGCACGTTCCTAAACCGCGTTCATTCGTTCGAGGTCCAGCCTGATCAGGGCCCCGCGCAGGTCATCAACTTCCCGCGTTCGTGCCTGCATTGCGACAACGCGCCCTGCGTCACCGTCTGCCCGACCGGGGCCAGCTACAAGCGGGCCGAGGACGGGATCGTTCTGGTCAACGAAGATGCCTGCATCGGTTGCGGTCTTTGTGCCTGGGCCTGCCCTTACGGCGCGCGCGAACTGGATCAGGCGGCGGGGGTGATGAAGAAATGTACGCTCTGCGTCGACCGGATCTACAATGAAAACCTGCCCGAGGAAGATCGTCAGCCCGCCTGTGTCCGCACCTGCCCGTCCGGCGCGCGGCATTTTGGCGATCTCGGCGACCCCGACAGCGATGTCAGCAAACTCGTCGCCGAACGCGGCGGCTATGATCTGATGCCGGAAATGGACACCAAGCCGGTCAACAAATACCTGCCGCCGCGCCCCAAAGGCGCTGTGGAGGATGAAGTCGATATCCTCGCCCCGCTTCTTGATGTGAAGACCACCGGTTTTGCCGGATGGCTCGACCGTATTCTGGAGAAAATCTAATGCATCCGGCACCTTCCGTCATTGTCTTCACAACGTTGTCGGGCGCCGGGTTCGGCCTTCTGGCCTTTCTGGCGCTGGGGCTTCTGCCGGTCTACGGACTTCAGGCCTTCCTGATCTGGGGGCTGGGATACGGGTTGGCGGTGATCGGGCTTCTGGCCTCGACCTTTCACCTTGGCAATCCGCAGCGCGCCTGGCGCGCCTTTACCCAATGGCGCACGAGTTGGCTGAGCCGTGAAGGCTGGGCAGCGGTTGCGGCACTTCTTCTGCTGGCCCCTGTCGCGCTTTCGGCGATCTTCGGCGGCGGCCTGCCGCCCCTTTTCGGGCTGGTGGGGGCGCTTTTGTGCCTCGCTACGGTCATGGCGACCGCGATGATCTATACGCAGCTTAAAACCGTGCCGCGCTGGAATTTCTGGACGACACCTGCACTCTTCTTCACCTTCGCTGCGACCGGCGGGGCGATCATGACCGGGCAGGCGGTGCCGGGCGCGATCCTTTGCGCGGTTCTGGCCGCGCTGATGATCGTCGCCTTCAAGCTTGGCGACAGACGGTTCGGCGATGTCGGTGCCTCCATGGGCTCGGCCACGGGGCTTGGGGCGATCGGCAAGGTGCGGGTGCTGGCGCAGGCGCATACCGGGCCGAACTACCTGATGAAGGAAATGATCCATGTCGTCGGGCGCAAGCACGCGACGACACTCCGGCGCATTGCGGTGACGCTGGCGGCGGTGTTGCCGGGGCTGATGCTGCTTTTCATGCCGCCGCATCCCTTCATCATTGGCGTCATCGCGGCGATCCATCTGATGGGGGCCTTCGCCGCACGCTGGCTGTTCTTTGCCGAAGCCGAACATGTCGTCGGCCTCTATTACGGTCAGCGCTGACCGGTAGCGTTCCGGATTTGCAATATATCAGGGCCCGAACGCTGTCATTCGGGCCCTGATACTTTCTTTTCAGCCAAATTCCGGGTGGTTTTGATATTCCACTTTCATGAAGCTACGCTTCCACATCGCGAAAAAACGGGCGTGCCGCTTGCCGGAACGCCCGTTTTTGCCGCCTAACGGTCCGAACATCAGCGTTAGGGACGCGACCGTGACCGTCGATCTATGCCGGAATGACCGCGAATGTGTCGCCCAGCCAGGGCGCGAAGTCCTTGGCGGGGCGGATCAGGCGCGCCGTCATCAGGGCGCGGAGTGTGCGGACGATCTCTTTGGCGACATGGTCGGATTGCTCGGTCGAGGCGAAAAGCGAGATGGTGCGCGACATTGCCGCCAGCGGCAGCGGATGGATCGACACCCGGTCGAGAAAGGCGCGCGCCCGAAGAACCGCGAGCGGCGTGGTGATCGAAAAGCCCACACCATTCGCCACCAGCGCCATGATCGACTGATTGCTGTCCATCTCGAACCGGTCGGGCAGGGCGATGCGATGGCGTGCCAGATGCGCCTCGATCTGCCGTCCCATCAACTGGCCACGGTCGTAACGCAAGAGCGGCAGGGCCGAGAGCGCCTCCATCTCCTTGCCCTTGGGCAGGTCGAAGCCGCGCGGTACGGCCAGCACGTAGGGGTCGCGCAACAGCCGGTATTCGACCGTGCCCTGAACCGCATCGGACGGGGCGGCGGCCACAACGACATCAAGCTGCCGGTTGGTCATGCGGGCGATCATTTCGTGGCTGGGTCCCGTGGTCAGGCGAAAGTCGCAATTGCGCAGGTTCTTGGCCAGCGCGATCACCAGTTCGGGCGTGATCTCGGCATCGAAATCGTCGATGACGCCAACCCGCAGGCTGGTCAGGTGGGAAATGTCGAGAACGGTCAGTTCGGCCTGCGCCTGACGGATGCGGCTGAGCGCGTCGCGGGTGCGGTGCAGAAAGACGCGGCCCGCAGGTGTCAGCTGCAGGGGGCGATGGCTGCGATCCAGAAGCGGGCAGCCAAGCGAGTTTTCAAGATTGGAAAGCTGTTGCGAGGCGGCCGGAAGGCTCAGCCCCATCAGTCGGGCGCCTTCAGCAACGGTACCGGACTGGGCGACAGCCTCGAAAAGTTCAAGGGCGCGCAGGGTGATGCCTTTGGCAAGCATGGAAATGAGGCTCCGTTTCGGGGTCTTAGATTTCAGAAAGTTGAACTTGTGACGGTCGGCGGTCAAGCCCCCTACGCAAAAATATCGAGAAAGGAAGCAGCGCGATGAGTATTACGTTCTTCAAACAGTCGACCACCACGAGCGAGGAAGTCTCGGCCGATGTGCCCGCGACCGTGTCGCGGATGCTGGCCGAGATTGAGGCGGGCGGTGAGGTCGTGACCCAGCGCTATGCTGAAAAGCTCGACGGCTGGGCAGGGGACATTGTCGTCCCGCGCGAGGTGATCGAGGCCGCATCGGCCTCGGTGCCGCAGCAGTTGAAGGACGATATCCGCTACGCGCATGAGAACATCGCCAAGTTCGCGCAGGCCCAGCTGGATAGCTGCAGCGAGACCGAGGTCGAACTGCGCCCGGGCCTCAGGGCCGGTCAGCGGCTGATCCCGATCTCTTCGGCCGGGGCCTATGTGCCGGGCGGGCGCTACAGCCATATCGCTTCGGCGCTGATGACCGTCACCACCGCAAAGGTCGCGGGCGTTGGCCATATCTCTGCGGTGTCGCCGCCGCGTCCGGGGCAGGGCGTTCCGGCCACGATCCTTTACGCGCTCGACTATTGCGGCGCCGACCGCATTCTGGCGCTTGGCGGCGTGCAGGGCATCGCCGCGATGGCCTATGGCCAGTTCGGTCTGCCGCCTGCGGACATCCTCGTCGGCCCCGGCAACGCCTATGTCGCCGAAGCCAAGCGCCAGCTTTTCGGCCGCGTCGGCATCGACATGTTCGCGGGCCCGACCGACAGCCTTGTCATCGCTGATGAAACCGCCGACCCCTATCTGGTGGCCTGGGATCTGATCGGTCAGGCCGAGCATGGCCAGACCTCTCCGGTCTGGCTGGTCACCGACAGCACCGCGATGGCCGAGGCCGTGACGGCCCATATCCCGGGCTGTATCGCCGAATTGCCGCAACCGAACCGCAGTGCCGCCGAAGAGGCCTGGGCATCGCTGGGCGAGATCGTGATCTGCGCCACGCGCGAAGACATGGCCGCCCATGCCGACAAGGTGGCGCCCGAGCATCTGCATGTTCAGGCCGCCGATCTTGACTGGTGGCGCGGGCGTCTCTCGGCCTATGGTTCGCTCTTCCTCGGGGCCGAGACGACGGTGGCCTTCGGCGACAAGGCGGCGGGCACCAACCATGTCCTGCCGACCTCGGGCGCTGCGCGCTATACCGGTGGCCTTTCGGTCCACAAATTCCTCAAGACTGTGACCTGGCAGGAAGTCCAGCCCGAGGCGTTGCGCGATCTGGCCGCCGTAACCGCCCGTATCTCGCGCTTTGAGGGGATGGAGGGCCATGCCCGCTCGGCCGATATCCGGCTTGAAAAATTCTTCCCGGGCGAAGAGTTTGCCCTACGGCCGGCGACGAACGGCTGAGGTAGGGGGGATGATGCGGCCTGTTGGAATACTTGGTGGTATGGGTCCGGATGCGACGGTTTTCCTGATGCAGAAGGTCATCGCCGCCCGTCCGGCGGCGGATGATGCCGATCACATTCCGCTGATCGTGCACCAGAACCCGCAGGTGCCAAGCCGCATCAAGGCGCTGATCGAAGGGACCGGGGAGAATCCCGGTCCCGTCCTTGCCGATATGGCGCGCGGTCTGGGGCGGGCAGGCGCACAAGTGCTGGCCATGCCCTGCAATACCGCCCACGCTTATGCGGGCTATGTGCGGGATGCGACGGATCTGCCGTTTCTCGACATGATCGCGGCGACGGCTGAAACCCTGTCGCAAGCAAAAGGTACGGGCGCGCGGGTCGGCATGCTCGCCTCGCCAGCGGTGCGGCTGGCGGGCGTGTTCGATGCGACATTTGCCGAGGCCGGGCTGGAACCGGTCTGGTCACGGGACGAGGATGGCCTTCTGGCGGTGATCCGCGCGGTCAAGGCCGGGCGCAAGGGGCGGGACGAGGTTGCAGAACTCGACCGGCTGGCACGCGGTTTCATCGATGCACAGGGCTGCGATCTTTTGGCGGTGGCCTGTACGGAACTGTCGATCCTGATGCCCGAACTCACGCCCGACCTGCCGCTCACCGACACGCTGGACTGTCTTGTGGCGCGGATCGTTGATTTTTCAGTTAATTGAGCCGTCAGTTAATTTAGGGCGCTGTTTGTCGAAAAACAGACACGAAGCGTCGCTTTAACTTCAATCAATCGGTATGTCTGACAATAGTCTGACCCGGCTGCGATTCAAACAAGCGTGGCCGTCGACCAACGTGTCGACACTTGGGGGGAGGCATTCACGGAATGACGGCGATCTCGTTGATCGAGACCTTTTCCGATGAATTCATCTGCTTTGTGCGCCTCACAGCCAAGGATGGCGCTATTGGCTGGGGGCAATGCTCCACCTACAACGCCGATATCACCGCATTGATCCTGCACCGTCAGGTCGCGCCCCACGCGCTTGGCGCGGGCACCGATGACATTCTGGCCCTGGTTCAACGGATCGAAGAAAAGGAACACAAATTCCCCGGCTCTTATCGCTGTCGCGCGCTCGCGGGGCTCGATACCGCGCTCTGGGATATGCGCGGACAGCGCGAGGGCAAACCGGTGGTGGAGCTGCTGGGCGGCAAGCCGGGTTGGATCAGGGCCTATGCCTCATCCATGAAGCGCGACATCACGCCGGAGGATGAGGCCGCGCGCTTTGTCCGACTGCGGGATGAGCAGGGCTTTGACGCGTTCAAATGGCGGGTCGGGGCCGAATGCGGCCGCGATATCGATGAATGGCCGGGCCGTACTGAGGCGGTCGTGCCCACGGTGGCCCGCGCTCTTGGCGACGGGATCGCGAAGCTCGTCGACGGCAATTCCGGCTTTTCCCCCGCCCGCGCGATCGAGGTGGGGCACCTGCTGGAGGCCGAAGGCATCGGCCATTTTGAGGAACCCTGCCCCTATTGGGACCTGGATCAGACGAAAGCGGTCACCGACACGCTGGATATCGACGTGACGGGGGGCGAGCAGGATTGGGATCTGGCGATCTGGAAACGCATGATCGAACTGCGGGCCGTCGATATCGTCCAGCCCGACGTGATGTATATGGGCGGCATCGCCCGCACACTGCTCGTGGCCGATCTTGCCGCCAAGGCAGGCTTGCCCTGCACACCGCACAGCGCCAACCTGTCGCTGGTGACGATCTCGACGATGCATCTTCTTGGCGCGATTCCGAATGCCGGAAAGTATCTGGAGTTCTCCATCGAGGGGGCAGACTACTATCCATGGCAGCAGGATTTGTTCCTTGGCGACCCCTATGCCGTTCAGGACGGCAAGCTACGTATTCCCGACGGCCCGGGCTGGGGCGTTGAGATCAATCCCGGCTGGCTCGACCGGGCGAAATATCAAAAGAGCGCGTTAGAGGCTTGACCCGGGGCGTCCGGGGGGCCGTAATCGACAACAACAACAAGACTCGACAAGGAGGAAAGTATGTCGAATTTCAATAACGGAACTGGTGGTCTTAGCCGCCGCGGCCTGCTCAAGGGCGCAACCGCCCTGGGTGCAGCGGGCCTGATTCTGCCCGCGAGCATGCGCAAGGCTGCCGCGGAACCGAAAAAAGGCGGCACCCTGCGCATCGGCATCGGCCATGGCAGCACCTCGGACAGCCTGGACCCGGCAACCTACGAACAGCTCTTCACGCAGACCCTTGGCGCTTGTCTGCATTGCTACCTGACCGAAGTGGCCCCCGACGGCACACTGATCGGCGAACTTGCCGAAAGCTGGGAAGCCTCGGCCGACGCCGCGACGTGGACGTTCAAGCTGCGCGATGGCGTGACCTTCCATGGCGGCAAGACGCTGGATGCGGGCGATGTCATCGCCTCGATCAACCATCACCGTGGCGAGGACAGCAAATCGGCCGCCAAGCCGATTGTTGAGCCGATTGCCGACATTACCGGTGAAGGCAATACCGTCGTCTTTACCCTGACCGCAGGCAATGCCGACTTCCCGTTCATCATGTCGGACTATCACCTGCCCATCATGCCCGCGACCGATGGCAAGATCGACGCCAACGCGGCCGATGGGGCCGGCGGCTATATCATGGACAGCTGGGAACCGGGTGTCGATGCCAAGCTGAACCGCAACCCGAACTACTGGAAAGCGGGCCGGGCCCATTTCGACCGGATCGAGCTTTATGCGATTCACGATGCCGCGGCACGTCAGAATGCGCTGATCACCGGCGAAGTGGACGTGATCGACGAAGTCGACCGCAACACGGTCGGCCTGCTGGCCAATGCCCCCGGTGTGACGATCCTGCCGGTGACCGGCACCCAGCATTACGTGTTCCCGATGGACACCACGCAGGCGCCGTTCACCGACAACAATGTCCGTCAGGCGTTGAAATACGCGCTCGACCGGCAGGAAATGGTGGACAAGATCCTTGGCGGCTATGGCTCGGTCGGTAACGACCATCCGATCAGCCCGGCGAACCGCTTCTACAATCCTGATCTTGAGCAGCACACCTACGATCCGGACAAGGCGAAGTACTACCTCAAGCAGTCCGGCCTCGACAGCGTCACGGTTCAGCTGTCCACTGCGGATGCGGCCTTTACCGGGTCGGTCGATGCGGCGGTGCTCTATTCCGAAAAGGCGGCTGCGGCCGGGATCACGCTGGAAGTCGTGCGTGAGCCGAACGATGGCTACTGGGACAACGTCTGGATGAAGAAGAGCTGGGTCGGTTCCTATTGGGGCGGCCGTCCGACCGAAGACTGGATGTTCTCCACCGCCTATGCGGCCGGGGCACCCTGGAACGAAACGCGTTGGGACAATGCCCGCTTCAATGAGCTGCTGCTGGCGGCCCGGTCCGAACTGAATGAGGATCTGCGTCGCGAGATGTACTATGAGATGCAGGATCTCTGCTCCAACGAGGGTGGCGTGGTGGTTCCGATGTTCGCCAGCTACGTGATGGCGCATTCGGACAAGGTCATGCACGAAGACACGGTGGCCGCGAACTGGTCGCTGGACGGCTACCGCGCGGTGGAGCGCTGGTGGTTCGCCTGATCTGAACCGGTCCCGGCGCTTCGGCGCCGGGACCTTCGCCCGGGAAAAGACGGCGGACCGCTCATCCGCCGAGGGCCCAGAAGAAAAACAATATGGGGGATTATCCGGTGTCGGACATCTGGATGATGATCGTCAAACGTCTGGGGCTCGGCCTGCTGACGCTTTTCGCGATTTCACTGATCATTTTCTCGGCGACCGAGATGCTTCCGGGCGACCTTGCGAGGGCGATCCTGGGGCAGGCGGCGACCGAAGAGACGCTGGCCGCGTTCCGGCGTGAGGTCGGGCTCGACCTGCCTGCGCATACACGCTACCTGAACTGGCTGATGGGCGCGGTGCAGGGCGATTTCGGCACCTCGCTGGCGAACCGGCGACCGATCACCGAAATGATCTCCGGCCGGCTGAACAACACCCTGTTCCTTGCACTTTATGCAGCGGCCCTTTCGGTGCCGCTCTCGCTCGCTCTGGGCATTCTGGCCGCCCTCTACCGCAACTCGATCTTTGACCGTTCGGCAAATGCGATGGCGCTGACGGCGATTTCGTTTCCGGAATTCTTCGTGGCCTATATCCTGGTCTTCTATCTGGCGCAGGCGGGCTACTTCCCCTCGCTGGCACGGATCGATGCGAATGCGGGCTTTGGCGACAAGCTTTGGCGAACCTTTCTTCCGGCCCTGACGCTGACGCTGGTCGTGACCGCGCATATGATGCGAATGACACGGGCGGCGATCATCAACCTCCTGGCCTCTCCCTATATCGAGATGGCGCGGCTGAAGGGGATCAGCCCGATGCGGGTGATCCTGAAACATGCGCTGCCGAATGCTCTGGCGCCGATCATCACCGTCGTGGCCCTGAACCTTGCCTATCTGATCACCGGCGTTGTCGTGGTTGAGAACGTCTTCAGCTATCCGGGTCTTGGACAGTTGATGGTCGACAATGTGCGGGCACGCGATTTTCCTGTTGTGCAGGCGGTCGCGCTGATCTTCGCGGCGGCCTATGTGCTGCTGAACCTGACCGCTGATGTGCTTTCGACCCTGTCGAACCCGCGTCTCATTCATCGCAAATAAGGGGGGATGACATGGCTTTTCTGACGCATCTCTTCTGGATTGCGATCGCGGTTGCCGGGGCGCTCGGTGCGGGCTGGCTGTTCCGCCAGCTGCTGATTTCGGTGACCAGAGGGGCGACCGCGCGTGCGCTGCGCACGGCCCCGGTCACGGCCGGGTTCGGTATGCTGGTGATCGTCGTCTATGTCCTGGTTGCAACTTTCGCCCCCGTCATTGCGCCCTTTGCCGAGCGTGAGGTCGTCGGCGGGCAGTTCCTGCCCTGGGACAGCACCCATCTTCTGGGGACCGACAACCTTGGCCGCGACATGTTCACCCGGCTCGTCTTCGGGGCGCGCAACACGGTCGGGATCGCGTTTCTGACCACGGCGCTGGCCTTTTTCATCGGCGCGATGCTGGGGCTTCTGGCGGCGACGGTCGGCGGCTGGCTCGACCAGGTTCTCAGCCGGGTTGTCGATATTCTGATGGCAATCCCGTCGCTGATCTTCTCGCTGCTGCTGCTGGCGATCTTCGGCACCTCGGTCGTGACCCTGATTCTGGTGATCGCGACGATCGATTCCACCCGGGTCTTCCGTCTGGCGCGGTCGGTCGCGATGAACATCGTGGTGATGGACTATATCGAAGCGGCCAAGCTGCGGGGCGAGGGGCTTTGGCGCCTGATCACGCGCGAGGTTCTGCCAAATGCCATGGCACCGCTCGTGGCCGAATTCGGTCTGCGCTTCTGCTTCGTCTTCCTGATGATCTCGGCGCTCTCGTTCCTCGGTGTCGGTATCCAGCCGCCCACCGCCGACTGGGGCTCTATGGTGAAGGAAAACGCGGCTCTGATCACGTTCGGAAACATCACGCCGCTTCTGCCAGCCGGTGCCATCGCGCTTTTGACCGTGGCGGTCAATTTCGTGGTGGACTGGATGCTGCACCGCGCCAGCGGATTGAAGGAGTAAGGCGATGAAAGACACGACCAGCAAGCCAGTCCTTCTGACGATGCGCAATATCGAGATCGAGGGCCGTTCGGATGAAAAATGGTCGCCGATCATCAAGGGCGTGGACCTGACCCTGAACAAGGGCGAGGTTCTGGGTCTGATCGGCGAAAGCGGTGCGGGCAAATCCACTTTGGGCCTGGCCGCGATGGGCTTCACCCGCGATGGCTGCCGCATATCGGGCGGAACCATCGATTTCGACGGGATCGACCTGATGACAGCGTCCGAGGCGACGAAACGGGGGCTGCGCGGCAAGCGCATCGCCTATGTCGCGCAATCGGCAGCGGCCAGCTTCAACCCTGCCCACAAGCTCATCGACCAGTACAGCGAAGCGCCCGTTCAGCACGGGGTGATGGGCCGGGGCGAGGCGGAAAGCGACGCGGTGGAGCTTTACCGCCGCATGCAATTGCCGAACCCGGATGAAATCGGCTTTCGCTATCCGCATCAGGTCTCGGGCGGGCAGTTGCAGCGGGCGATGACGGCAATGGCGATGGCCTGCCGTCCCGATCTGATCATCTTCGATGAGCCGACAACGGCGTTGGATGTGACGACCCAGATCGAGGTCCTCTCGGCGATCCGCGACATTGTCGCGCAATTCGACACGGCGGCGATCTATATCACCCATGACCTCGCGGTCGTGGCGCAGATGGCCGACAAGATCAAAGTGCTTTTGCGGGGGGATGAGGTAGAGGAGGCCGATACCCGCACGATGCTGTCGGTGCCGAAGGAGGACTACACCAAGACCCTGTGGGCCGTGCGCAGCCATGCCCGCGCCACCCAGCCGCCGGTCGAAAAGGGCACGGTGCCGGTCGTCTCGGTCAAGGGGGTGACGGCGGGCTACGGTCAGGTCGATATCCTGAAGAACATCAATTTCGATATCCACAAGCGCCGCACCGTCGCGGTGGTCGGTGAAAGCGGTTCGGGCAAGTCGACGGCCGCACGGGTGATCACCGGGCTTCTGCCGCCACGGCAGGGGCAGGTTCTGTTCAACGGTCAGGCGCTGCCACCCAACTACCGGAACCGCAGCCGCGATCAGTTGCGCCAGGCGCAGATGATCTACCAGATGGCCGATACCGCACTGAACCCGAAGCTGCGGCTGCGCGAACTGATCGGCCGCCCGGCGCAGATGTATCTGGGTCTTCAGGGCAAGGCGCTGACCGAGCGTATCCGCGATCTTCTCAATCTGATCGAACTGGAACCCGATCAGTATATCGACCGGCTGCCGTCAGAGCTTTCGGGCGGGCAGAAGCAACGGATCGGTATTGCCCGCGCGCTTGCCGCCGAGCCGCAATTCATCATCTGCGATGAGGTGACATCGGCGCTCGACCAGCTTGTCGCCGAAGGTATCCTGAAGCTTCTCGACCGGCTCCAGAGCGAGTTTGATCTGGCCTATATGTTCATCACCCATGATCTGGCCACCGTGCGATCCATCGCTGATGAGGTGGTGGTGATGCAACAGGGCAGGGTGGTCGAACAGGGCCCGAAGGACGAGATGTTCCAGCCGCCGCATGATCCCTATACCGAGCTGCTTTTGTCGTCGGTGCCCGAGATGGACCCCGACTGGCTGACGAAGCTTCTGAAAGAGCGCGCGGAAAAGGCGTCATGAACCGACGTAAGGTGGGTTTAAACCCACCTTACAATCAGGTGTGTTCCGTCTTTTTACGCGCGGATATGCCGGTAAGGTGGGTTTAGAGCGTGTTGCGCCTAATCGGTTTCATAT
>NZ_JBARVQ010000438.1:0-7313 GCF_049646345.1 Albidovulum sp.
CCTGCAACCGGATCGCGATGCCGGGATAGTCGCCCTCATAGTCGATGGGCACGCGGCGGCCGAGCGGGGTTTCGAAATGCGCAGGTGCGAGGCGGTCGAGAAGCTGTAGCTGTTCCCATGTGAGCGCGCCCCGGAGCGGTTCGGTAAGGTTGATCCCGCGCAAGTCCCCCTCGGTTCGTTTGCCGCCGAGATGCGGCAGGAGCCAGCCTTCGGCCCGATCCATCAGCGCGGCGTCGGTGAAATCGGGCAGGTCGGCACCTTCATGGCGCAACAGCTCCACCCGCGCGCGGAAACGACGCGCGGGTTCGGACCAAGTGAGGCCGATCTGGCGCAAACCGTCCAGCGCCGCGCGGGCCATCGCATCGCTGTCAGCGTCGGGCCAGTGCCGGTCATCAAGGATCAGCGCGCCAAGGCGTTCCTGTCTGCGCGCCACCACACGCCCCTCGCGCCGCGACCATTCGCAGACATCCTGCCAGGCGATCTGATCGCCAAAGAGGCGGCGGAGCGAGGCTTCACAGATCGCGATGCCCTGCCGGATCTTCGCCTCGCGCGGATCGCCGTCAAGGTCGGTGGCGATGAGCAGCCGTTCCGCGCCCAAAGGATCGGCCTCATGCGCGACCGCCCCTTTGCCGCCCGACAGCACATAACGCGGCGCATCGCCCTTGCGGCGCAGACCGATCCGGTCGGGATAGGCGAGCGCAGCCATCTCGGCTGGGCTGAAGGTCTCGCTGACGGGCTTTGCCATGCGCGTCAGACGGCGTGCCTCTGTGCGGATGCGTTCGACCGTGCCCCGGTCCACCCGGTGGGGATGGTCGGCCTCATATCCTTTGGGATCACGGATCGCGGCAAGACGCAGGGTCAGGTCAGAGGGCGCACCGCGCAACGGATCGCGTTCAGCGAGAAGGGCGGCGAGTGTCGCGGCCTCCGGCCCAGCCGTCAGCAGCATGTGGCCGAGACGCGGATGCAGCGGCAGAGCCGCCAAAGCCTTGCCATGATCGGTGATCCGCCCTGCCCCGTCGAACGCGCCGAGTGCGGTCAGAAGCGCCCGCGCCTCGCTCAGCGCCGGGCCAGGCGGCGGGGTGAGAAAGGCAAGCCCCGCACCGTCCGAACCCCAGAGCGCCAGTTCGAGTGCCAGACCAGAAAGGTCGGCAGCCTCAATCTCGGCAGGCGGGAAAGGGGCCATGCCGCCCTCCTCTCCCCTGGTCCAGAGCCGGTAGCAGGTGCCTTCGGCCACACGTCCCGCCCGGCCCCGCCGCTGTTCGGCCTCGGCCTTGGTCACGCGCTCCGTCACCAGCCGCGACATGCCGGAAGATGGATCGAAACGGGCGCGGCGCGCGCGACCGGCATCGATGACGACACGGATATCCTCGATCGTCAGCGAGGTTTCGGCAATCGCGGTGGCCAGCACCACTTTGCGGCCCTCGCGCGCGGGCGCGATTGCCGCACGCTGGGCGGCAAAATCCATCGCGCCGAATAGGGGCCGGACAACGCAATCTTCGGGCAGGCGTCCCTTCAACAGGCTTTCAACGCGCCGGATTTCGCCCTCACCCGGCAGGAAGACAAGGATGCCACCTTGCGTCTCTTCCGCCGCTTGCGCCACCAACCCGGCGACAGCGGGTTCGAACCTCATCGACTTGTCGACGGGGCGGGGCAGCCAGCGGGTCTCAACCGGAAATGCGCGGCCTTCGGAGGTGATGACGGGGGCCTCATCAAGCATCGCCGCAACGGGCGCGGCATCGAGCGTCGCCGACATGGCGAGGATCAGAAGGTCGGGGCGCAAAGCCTGCCGCACTTCCCATGTCAGCGCGAGGCCCAGATCGGCATTGAGCGAGCGTTCGTGAAATTCGTCGAAAATCACCACGCCAATGCCGGACAGCTCCGGGTCGGACTGGATC
The DNA here is from genome assembly GCF_049646345.1 of Albidovulum sp. Classification (GTDB taxonomy): domain Bacteria; phylum Pseudomonadota; class Alphaproteobacteria; order Rhodobacterales; family Rhodobacteraceae; genus Albidovulum. The sequence goes on from NZ_JBARVQ010000438.1 coordinate 1,896, forward strand.
ATCCGGGTCAGGATGCCTTCGGTCACGACCTCAATCCGGGTCGCCTTGGACACTTTCGCCTCGCCCCGGATGCGGTAGCCCACCGTCTGCCCCACACTTTCGCCCAAGGTTTCAGCCATCCGTTCGGCAGCCGCGCGGGCCGCCAGACGGCGGGGTTCCAGCATGAAGATGCGACCAGATGTCAGCCCGGCCTCAAGCATGGCCAAGGGCACGCGCGTCGTCTTGCCCGCACCGGGAGGGGCCTGCAAGACAGCCCGGCCGTTGCGCGTCAGCGCATCGGTCAGCGCGGGCAGCGCCTCATCTATCGGTAAACGGTCTTTCACATCGGCGCTTATCGCCGTTTCAGACTGCCATTGCCATAGAGTGTGTCCATCGACACCTCGACCACCCGCATCATACCGTCACCCGCGGGTTCCAGATGCATGGTGAAGGGGAAACGGCTTTTCTCTTTCATCTCTTTTTTCGAGAAGCCTTCAAGACGGCGGTATTCTCCGGGACAGGAAATACCCTCATCCTTCGGCTGTGGATCGCCCAGCACCACCTGACTGCGGCGCTTTCCGTCGAACATGTAGACGGCCAGATTGCAGGCCTGATCCTCGGGGACATCCCGCAATGCAGCATAAAGCGCGGTCAGGGGGTCAAGCGTGCCGCCCTGAGAGGCCGGATCGACACCGCGATCCTTCTTCTTGCGGGGCGGGTTGTACTTTTTCACCTGTGGGACGCCGGAACTGTATTCCATCACCGATTGCGACTGGCGCTTGCCCGTGTCGGCATCTTCTTCGTAAAGGGCGGGCCTGAAGCGGCCATCCGAAATGCTGCCACGCGACCGCGCATCATAGCGGACCTTCTTGACCAGCGCGACGAGCCCCCCCGACTTCAGAACGCCGGATGCCGCATAGCTCTGCCCCTTGATCGCACCCGAGACGGACAGGGTGCCAGCATAGATGCCTTTCAGGGTCAGATCGAAAACGGCGCTGTCTGTCTGGTCGGCCTCAGCCGTGGTCAGACCCATCATCAGGGCCAGAAGAGGTCCGCAAAACCTGCGGGAAGCAATCGTCATTGGTCTGCTCGCATTCTTTTTTACCGCCGAGGCTCTGGACATCGGCGCATATGAACAGGCAAGAAAACCCCCGTGAGGTCAATTCACAAACCCGTTCCGTCAGCGAAAGGCCGCCAGTTGCGTAACATCGAGTTGAACGAGCTTGCGGCGCAGGTCGCGGCCGGGGATCGCCGCGCGCTGGCCCGCGCGATCACGCTGGTGGAAAGCCGGCGCGAGGATCACCGCGCCGATGCGGCGGCGCTGCTGGACGCACTCGGGAGTGAGCGGCAGGCGCTGAGGATCGGCCTTTCCGGCACGCCCGGCGTCGGCAAATCGAGTTTCATCGAAGCCTTCGGCACGATGCTGACAGGACAGGGAAAGAAGGTCGCGGTACTGGCCGTCGACCCCTCCTCGGCCCGTTCGGGCGGGTCGATCCTTGGCGACAAGACACGGATGGAGCGGTTGTCGCGCGACCCTAACGCCTTCATCCGCCCGTCGCCCAGCCAGACCCATCTGGGCGGCGTCGCCCGGCGCACGCGCGAGGCGGTGGCCTTGTGCGAGGCGGCAGGCTTCGACGTGGTGATCGTCGAAACCGTCGGTGTCGGGCAATCCGAGACGGTGGTCGCCGAGATGGCGGACCTTTTCGTCCTTCTTCTGGCCCCGGCGGGGGGGGACGAATTGCAGGGCGTCAAGCGCGGCATCATGGAGATGGCGGACCTGATCCTTGTGAACAAGGCCGACGGCGCGCTGAAGGACACGGCGACGCGGACCTGTGCCGATTATGCGGGCGCGCTAAGGCTGCTCAGACGGCGGCCACAGGACCCCGAGGGGTTTCCCAAGGCGATGTGCGTATCGGCGGCCGAGGGAACCGGGCTGGAAACAGCCTGGGCGGAAATGCAGTCCCTTATGGTCTGGCGGCGCGAAAACGGGCATTTTGACGGGCGACGGGCCGAACAGGCCCGGCATTGGTTCGAAGAAGAAGTGCGGCAGGGCCTTTTGGCGCGGCTCACCTCGGAACCGCAGATGAAGGCGCGGATGGATGAGCTTGGCCGCTCTGTCGCCGCCGGTCAGGCAGCGCCGGTTGCAGCGGCAGCGGCAATGCTGAACGATCTTCGCGGTCAGCGCGACTGAGTGTTGCCGCAACCGGCATGGACGACAGATGAGGCACAACATGAGAATCGCGACGTCTGCCTACCCTCTGGACTGGTTCGACGACTGGTCGGGATATGAGGCGAAACTCTCCGCCTGGGTTGCCGAAGCTGCGGGACACGGGGCAGAGCTGCTGGTCTTTCCAGAATACGGCGCGATGGAGCTGGCCTCGCTCGGCGGGGCCGCGGTTGCGGGCGACATTCAGGAGGCGTTGCACGAGGTAAGCCGGCACAAACCGGCATCAGACGCGCTGCATGCCCGCCTTGCCGCACATTACGGGGTGCATATCCTTTCGGCTTCGGGGCCCGTCTTTGGCCTGCCGCATGCAGCCGGTCGACCTGTCAACCGGGCCAGCCTCTTCGGCCCCAATGGACTGATCGGTCATCAGGACAAGGCAATGATGACCCGCTGGGAACGCGACGGCTGGCACATCGTGCCGGGCGACGGGTTGCAGGTCTTCGACACCGATCTTGGCCGGATTGGCATCCTGATCTGCTATGACAGTGAATTTCCCCTGCTCGGCCGGGCTTTGGCCGAGGCCGGGGTCGAGATCCTGCTGGTTCCTTCGGCGACCGAGGCCCTGGCGGGCTTTACCCGGGTGCGCGTCGGCGCGATGGCGCGAGCGCTCGAAAACCAGCTTGTCGCGGTTCATGCGCCCGTCGTGGGCACGGCACCCTGGTGCTACGGGATGGAGGAAAATACCGGTTCCGCCTCGATCTACGGCCCACCGGACCGAGGCTTTCCCGCGACAGGGATCCTTGCCGAAGGCCCGCTTGGCCAACCCGGTTGGGTCTATGCCGATATCTCCCGCGCGGCCATTGCCGAGGTCCGCGCCGATGGTGGTGTCCTCAACCTTGCACACTGGCCGGAACAGGTGCCACAACTCGCACGCGTCACACTCCACGGCAAAAACCGAGAAATCGCTTGATATCCCGGCCCATCGGGCGCATTTAACGCGCGCCCGGGCAGGTGGCCCGGGGAAAAGAACAATGGAGTGACCATGGCCAAGGAAGAAGGACTCGAATTTCCGGGCGTCGTGAAGGAACTCCTGCCAAACGCGACATTCCGGGTCGAGCTCGAAAACGGCCATGAGATCATCGCGACAATGGCAGGAAAGATGCGCAAGAACCGCATCCGCGTTCTGGCGGGTGACAAGGTTCAGGTGACGATGACGCCCTATGATCTGACCAAGGGGCGGATCAATTACCGCTTCAAGTAAGACGAACGCTCGGCGCCCTCGTGTTATTGACGCGCAGATTCGCGCGTTTGCCCGTGAGAACATGTTCGATCCGCCGAGGTTTGTTGCTGCCCGCACGTTGAATGGTTCGCGGGAAGCCGCGTGCCACTTGAACGCTTTGAAAGCAGTTGATGCTTGGGGCGGAGAGGCAGTTACGGGATGGGCGATCTGGCAATGGCAGAAGGTTATGCTCCAAGCGGAGCATCATTGCGTTTGGAAAGACGTTTCTGGGCGATTGTTCGATGTAACCCCACAGCGCTGTGGCGAGGCGAAAATAGTCTTCTGCGTGGATTCATCCGCATCGTTTGATCCATCTGGGCGCTCACGTCGAGATAACGTGCGCAAGAACATTTCGGACATGCCGGAAGTCGACTCGTTGATCTCACTTGAGGCTGCCAAACGAAAGCTCATGATGAGCGATTGTTGGTTCGAGGGAGACCAACTGGTCTGCCGTTACGACGAAATTGCGGTTGCGGCACTTCAGGACAATATTGAACTGCTAACTAGCGTTATCGTGGAAAGGGTTGGGATATGGCCCGCTTAATCCTAGGATCGGGCAGCCCGCGCCGCCGCGAACTTTTGGCGCAGCTTGGGCTGACCCCGGACGACATCCGCGCCCCCGATATTGACGAAACGCCCCTGAAAGGCGAATTGCCCCGCCCCTATTGCGAGCGCATGGCACGGGAAAAGGCAGCCGCCGTCACGGCAGCGCCCGATGAAGTCGTCCTGTGCGCCGACACCACTGTCGCCCTCGGCCGCCGGATCCTCGGCAAGCCCGAAAGTGCTGGTGAGGCGGCGGAGTTTCTGCTGAAACTCTCGGGCCGCCGTCACCGGGTCATCACCGCCGTTGCAGTGAAACGCGGCGCCAGGCTCTGGCAGCGCAGCGTTGAGACGGTGGTGAAGGTCAAGGCGCTCTCGGATGTGGAGATCAACGCCTATCTTGCAAGCGATGAATGGCAGGGCAAGGCCGGGGGCTACGGCATTCAGGGCCGGTTCGGCGCGTTCATCCCCTGGCTTCAGGGGTCCTTTACCGGGGTTGTCGGCCTGCCGGTTGCGGAAACCGCGCATCTTCTTGAAGCTGCCGGGATCGACATTCACGGAGTTGAGGCATGAAGGGCCGGGTCGTTGTTCTGGGCCGCTATCACGGGCGTGAAGCCGCCGCTCTGGTCGTTGACGGCCAGTTGCAGGATCTGCTGATCGAGGCAGGCGAGGACGCAGGCTTTGCCCCCGGCGCGATCTTGCGCGGGGTGCTCGACCGGCAGATGAAGGGTCAGGGCGGCGCTTTCGTCAAGCTGCCGGGCGGCCAGAAGGGCTTTCTGCGCGAAACCAAAGGGCTTGCCCCCGGACAGGCGGTCATCGTTCAGGTGTCGGGTCATGCCGAAGCGGGCAAGGCCCTGCCGGTGACGATGCGGCTGCTCTTCAAGGGGCGTCTGGCCATCGTCACACCCTCTGCCCCCGGCCTCAACATCTCGCGCCGGATCCGCGAGGCCGAGGACCGCGCGCGGCTGGAGGCCTTGGCCGCAACCGGCATGCAAGGCTCGGAATTCGGACTGATCCTGCGATCTGCCACCGCCTTGGCCGAAGACGGTGAAATCGCCGAAGAAATCACACGGATGCGGGACCTGGCCGAAGCCGTCACGGCCGACCTTAGCGGCGGGCCAGAACTGCTCGTCGACGCGGCAGGGCCGCATGAGGAAGCCGCACGCGACTGGTCCGAACCCGCCCCCGATGAGGTCGCCGAGGGGGCCGACGCCTTCGCCCGCCACGGGGTAGAGGAGATGATCGATGCAGTTCTGACCCCGGTCGTGAAACTGCCGGGTGGGGCCAACATGGCCATCGAACCGACCCGCGCGCTGGTTGCGGTCGACGTCAATACCGGCCCCGACACCTCGCCCGCCGCCAGCCTCAAGGCCAATATCGCCGCCGCCCGCGACCTACCGCGCCAATTGCGCCTGCGGGGCCTTGGCGGCCAGATCACCGTTGATTTCGCCCC
>NZ_JBARVQ010000439.1:0-1559 GCF_049646345.1 Albidovulum sp.
GCAAAACACCCGATCAGGCTTACTTCAATCCGTCGGCGCCCCAAGCGGCAGCGGCATAAACAAGGCGGAAAACCACTTAGAAAACGCCCGGAACCTGTTCAGACAAACCGAACCACCTCTTACTTACAATTCATACTATCATTTGAGCGTCATCAATCCGCAGCAATTTCAGACGCCTCATTGTCATGCCTTGCATCGGAATTATCGACGTCGTCCGCTTCTGTGATGACGCTTACTTGCATTGCATCTTGCGAAGCGCCTGCGGTTTCCTCAGCACTTGGGTCGTTCGCCTGCATATATAGTTCAACAAGCTCACGAAACTTACGTTCGCGATCCAGATCTGCCTTCGTAGCAGGATCCTCTGCCAACTCTTGACGCTTGGTCGTCTCCTGCGCGTGATCGGACTCGATCTCCCGCAGGGTCGATGTCTGGTGCCGCACTCCATCCGGCGCCATACTCACAAGACCCGCCGTCGCAGCCTGAATCGGCATAGGCTGAAGCCAATTCCACTCAGGCCCTGGCGCCTGTTCGTCCACCTTCCGGTACTCGGCATCGTCAATCTTCTGCAATTCCTCCAATTCGGTTGCAGATAACTGGTCGGGAAGTTTGTTCAGCGGACTTATTCTCATTCAGATGTCATTTCTCTTTTTGTCACTTCACATACACTTCGACCGTTGCGACACGGTAGTAGAACCTAGTCTTTTTGGACATCCCCGGCCGGACCAACTGGACGATATTGATCCAAGTCGATCATCGCCCGAGAAAGAGAAAGATATTCTCCGTAGTGCCCTGCCAAGGTATAAAGTGTCGTATAATACGCCGATTGAATTGTCTGCTTGGCAGCCTTGCGAAGCTCGCCCTCCATCTCCCGGTCACTCAGGCTTTCGTCAAGGAGCAACACTTTTTCGCCGTTCGCCTTCTCAACGGTCTTCGACTTCTTTCCCTTATTCAGAACGGCGGTTTGGCCATCACCAATATCAACGACCTCGCCGGGCGTGACGATCTTTGGGCGTATTTTTCTTAGTGAACCGTCCGCCTTGATACTTTCCACTGTACCGGAGGAAACCTCATCTTCTGCGCCGGAGCCCTCGCCACGACGACCGGACCCTGCAACCACCCGCTCGACATCCCCCTCATCAAGGTCGTTTTCAACCAGCCTCAACAACCCGGACAGTCTTGCCTCCTTTCTAGCCCGATTTCTTTCAGAATCGCGGCCTCGTTCCGGCGGCTCAACACCCCGCGTAAGTTGGGTTCGGTCACGTTCGGTCTGTTCCGTTGTCGATGTGGGAATGCTTAGGTGTTCTTGTGGGGCAACCTGCACTCTATGCTGGCTTTCTGCGGCTCCGGGATCCCGACCCGCGGCCAAAGATGCGGTGCCAAACCCACCACTTGAATTCAATCCGGGCATCGTGATCCCTCCTGCGCGCGGGTCCTTGCGACTGGTTAGACTTTCATTCTAACAGACAGGGTATGCGGGAGGCCTGACGTAAAATACGGTCGTCTCCGCACTATTTTAGCAAGAAACTGCGTAGTACGTGTTTATGGAAGCACATCCCAGA
>NZ_JBARVQ010000440.1:0-2369 GCF_049646345.1 Albidovulum sp.
GCTGACGCGGCCCGTGACGCGGACCGGGGCGGTTCGTCACGGCACCGTCCCATGGCAGGCCGACAAGCCCGATCTGTACGTCATCGATACGGGGATGGTCGCGCGGCACATGCGGCAGCCGCATGAATGTGGGTATCCCCGCGAAACGCGGCATCTCCATCCCCGAAAAGGGGGTAAAAAACGGGTCGGCCATAATCCCTCCTGAGCTTACCCGCGCGATTCTAAATTAGTTCTACATCCGTATAAACACCCAAACATCGGAATTAGAATAACCAAAGTCCCAATTCGGGATCGCTTCAAACACCTTGGAATTTCGGCAGAAAATCGAGCGCATCCCAGCTGGTCATGACCACGCGCGCGTGGTCAAAATCCATCGTATGGCCCGTGACGACGGCAGGGGTCAGCGCGATTTCCTGGCCACTCCCCCGACCCATCAGTCCCGTTCAGGCGTCGAGTTCCGCATCCCAGTAGAGGAAATCGACCCAGCTTTCATGAAGGTGGTTCGGCGGGAAGCGGCGCCCCGCTTTTTGCAGGTCATCAGCCGTCGGCCGGAACGGCGGACGGCGCAGGCAGAGCCCGGAATGCTTCAGCGGTTTGTTGGCCTTGCGAAGGTTGCACGGCGCGCAGGCCGCCACGACATTGTCCCAGCTTGTCACCCCGCCCCGCGACCGGGGTTGCACATGATCGAAGGTCAGATCGCCCTTCGATCCGCAATACTGGCAACAGAATTCATCCCTCAGAAAAAGATTGAAGCGCGTGAAGGCCACGCGCTTCTGAGGTCTTACATAATCCTTCAGCACCACGACCGAGGGTACTCGTATCGCCTCGCGCTGCGAGCGCACGACCTCATCATATTCGGCGAGGATCATTACCCGGTCGAGAAAGACCGCCTTGATCGCATCCTGCCAGGGCCAGAGCGAGAGGGGGTAATAGGAAAGCGGCCGGAAATCGGCGTTCAGCACCAAAGCCGGGCAATGTTTCAGCGCCGAGGGCTCGCGCACGAACCCGGTGCGGAATTCGGTATCGGTTGGATGGTCGAGCATTCGTACAGTGTCCTCACCTCGCATGCCGCTGCGGCACCGGGGCGGGAGCACCCGCCCCTGCTTATCCACAACTATATATGGCGCTTCGCGTCTGGCAAGCCCCGCGATGTGCCATGGTTGCCACAAAGACTTTACCGGCAGAGGATGAAGGGATCATGACAGGACCCGGACTGAAGGACAGTCTTCCATCAACTCTTAACGCCGCTGGCCCACCAGCGGCAGAGGATTTCCATCGTCGCATCTTCGGAGTTCGGGATATCGCACGGCTTGGCGCGACCGATCCGTTTTCACAGTCCTGTCAAGGACCCGGTCCAGTCAGACAAAGCTGCCCATTGGTTCAAGGGCAAGAACGATTGAGTGGAAAAGACAGTATTGATCAGCGGCGCCGGTTGCGCCGGTCCACCCGAATCGGCAGCTTCTGCTGCTGCGGGGCCAACAGAACGGCAAGCAAACCGCCAGCAATCACTGCCGAAACAATCAATGTTGCAAGACCCATCCGCCACACTCCCAAACCGCCTTTGTAAAAAGGTAACGACGTACCTCGGGGTTTCAAGCCCCATTCACGCGTCAGGCAGGTTTTCCTTGAGGAAAGCCAGCGCCACAGACAGCCCGTCCGGCGCGATCCCGTGGCCGGTGCCCTTCATGACATGGCCATAGGTTTCGAACCCGGCCCCGGTCAGCGCCTCTCCGGCCAGCCCCATATCCTGAAACGGCACCATCTCATCCTGATCGCCATGGATCAGCAGGACCGGTGGTTTCGAGACGGCCTCGTCCGCCAGCGTTTCCGGGGCCAGCAGGCGGCCGGAAAAGGCGACGATGGCGGCGACCGGTTCGGCGCGGCGCGGCAGAATGTGCAGGGCCATCATCGTGCCTTGCGAAAAGCCGACCACCGCCAGCCGGTCCACGCTCAGCCCCTCATCGCCCAAACGGGCGTCGATGAAGGCATTGATGTCGTCAATCGACTGCGCCATGCCAGCCTTGGCCTCATCCTCGGATGAGCCATCGAGCCAGGGGATCGGGAACCACTGATAGCCCATCGGATTGTTACGGCAGGGTTCGGGCGCATCCGGCGACAGAAAGACCGTATCGGGCAGATGCGGGGCCAGAGGATCGGCAAGACCCAAAAGGTCAGCACCGTCAGCACCATAGCCATGCAGGAAGATCACCATCGACCGGGCCTGCCCCGATTGCGCGGCCTTGCGGCCGAACTTCAATTCACGCGTCACCTGATCCCCTCCCGGCTTTTGGCCACCCGGTAGTAGGCCCAGAGCGCGCGGGCTGCAATGGCCCTCCAGGGGCTCCACGCTTCGGCCATTTTCCGCAACT
>NZ_JBARVQ010000441.1:0-4455 GCF_049646345.1 Albidovulum sp.
GTATTGCTTTGGCAGGTACCGGCCGTGATCGTCCCGGTTCTGGTGGCGTATATCCTGCCGATTGCCTTTTTCTACAACATCAGCGCGTTCCTCGAATTGATCTGCGAACACGTCTGGATGCGCCCGATCGGCGATTCCATCGGCCGCCAGAGGATCACCGAACTCAGCTGGGGTCGGTTTTGCGGCGAAGCAGTGCCCGGCCAGGGCGCGGGCATTCTGGCCTGGACCGGGTGGACGGCGCGGATGCTGTTCTATCATTTCCCGACACGGGTTCTGGTGCTGACCGGCGATGCGCCTCAGCACGATTTCCATCACTTTTCGCCCAACACCCGCGATTGGACCATAAGCGCCTATGCCCGTCGCGACCTGATCGCGAAAGGCAAGATGCAGGACCGGGAAATCTGGGGGCTGATTGCGGCGATCGACATCGTGTTCGCACAGATGTCGACGGTGTCGCACGCGACCACCAGCACCCAATACCTCAGCAATATCGCCAAGCCCAGCATGAGCGAGCTTCAGGCCGAAATTTAAAGACCAAAGGGATAGACAGCAAATGCACCATATTGTTCACGACATTGTAGGGGTGGGTTTCGGCCCCGGAAACATCGCCCTGGCAATCGCCCTGGAAGAACAGTTTCCGCATGTCAACGCGATCTATCTCGAAGCACGCACGGACAGCCGGTGGCAGGCGAACATGATGATCGTCAATGCCGACATCCAGCACAATCCGCATATGGATCTGGCCACCCCGCGCAATCCGCAGAGCTATTACAGCTTCAACAATTTCCTGCACAAGACCGGCAGGATGTTCCGTCACCACAACCTGGGCCTGGAATTTCCGCTGCGGCAGGAATATTCCGACTATGTCCTTTGGGCGGCGGAACGATTTGCGGACAAGGTTGCCTACAACACCCGCGCGTCACAGATCCGGATAACCACAGCCCCGAATTCGACCCGTCCGGTGTATGAAGTCACCTCCTCGGACGGGCGTGTATTCTACGGGCGTTGTCTTGTCATAGCCCATGGGCGCCCGCCCTTTGTGCCCGATACCTTCGCAGACCTGCCGCAGTGCCGCTGCGTTCACCTTAACGAATACAAATCCTCCATTGACGCCCGTGGGGGTGGCCTGTCCTCTGTCGCCGTGATCGGCGCAAGCCAAAGCGCGGTCGAGATCATTCTGGATCTGACAGAACGCTTCCCGCATCTGGCCGTCACGAATTATGTCCGCCATTTCGGCTACCGTCAGAAAGATCTGAGCCCGCAAATGGAGGCGTCGATCTATCCCGAAAACGTAGAAGCCTTCTACAACAGGACATGGGCGCAGCGACAACAGTTCAACGACGATCTGAAGTACCAGAACTACTCGTCCGCTGACATTGACGTGCTAAAGGAAATCAATCTGCGCTCCTATGTGAAGAAACTGAATACCGGGCGGGATCTGCTGACGATCCACAACAATTCCCGCATCACCGATGTCACCACCACGGGAAGCAAGGTGCGCATCAACTCCGAGCAGATTTACACCGGCGACACCGTCGATACCGATGTCGATCTGGTAATTCTTGCGACCGGATTCCGCGACCTTGGGCCCGGCCCCAATCAGGATCGGATACCTTCATTGCTGACACCGCTTCAGGACGAGTTCGATTTCGACGATCACGGCGTGGTCTCGGTCAGTCTCGATTATCGCCTGCAATCGAAAAGCGCAGACACGCCGGCGATTTTCCTGAACGGTCTTTGCGAAGGCACCCATGGCGTCAGTGATGCCGGGTCTTTCAGCCTTTTGGCTCTGAGAACCGAAAAGATCGCGATGGGTATCGAAGCAACCTTGTACGATGTCCCGGCCAGCCCCAAACGCGCGGCAGCCCCGGAATTCGCGCTGGTGAAAGAATAGGGTACCCCATGCGCAGGAACAGCCGTCCGACCGTCATCATTGGCGGCACCGAAAGCGACGCGCACGTCGTGTCGATCTATATCGCCGCCTACATGCTAGAACAGCATGGGTATGACGTGGTCAATTTGTCTTGTCAGAACAAGACGAGGGCCTTCTTCGCAGCCAATCATGTCTCAAGCGATGTGATCGCCTGCATCATCTGCAATCAGAACGGTCATGCCCGTGACGATCTGCGTGACCTGCCAGAGTGCCGCGTCCCGGGCCTGCCGGTCGCGCTCGCCGGGCATTACACGCTCGGCACCCATAACCGCGCAGAACAGATCGCCTCGCTACAGGCGCTTGGCGTCGATCATTTCCTCGATTCTCTTGAACAGCTTCCGGTGCTTCTGGAGGAACTGGCCGAACAGCGCTGCGTCGCAAGACAACCCGGCAAGATGGAGGTGCTGGCGCATGGCATTTGATATCGGTGGACCAAAGGTCGCAATTGTCGGAGCAACAGGAGCGGTTGGCCGCGAAATCTTGTCCATTCTCGAAGAACGGGGCATGCAGTTCAAATCGCTGGACCTACTGGCATCGCCGCGCAGCGCGGGCCGGACAATCGAAGCGTTTGGTGCCGCGCACACGGTGTTCAATCTTGAAGACTATGACTTTGCCAAGGCCGATATCGCGTTTTTCTCGGCCGGCGGCGCAGTCAGCAAAGCCCATGCCCCCCGCGCCGCCGAAGCCGGTACGCTTGTCATCGACAATACCAACGCCTTCCGGATGGACCCGGAGGTGCCATTGGTCGTGCCACAGGTGAACCGTCATGCCCTGAAGCAGCGGAAGGTCAGCCGGATCGTGGCGAACCCGAACTGCTCGACCATCCAGATGGTTCGCGCTGTCGGGCCGATTGACCGGGCATTGGGTATCAAGCGTTTGTTTTGCGCCACCTATCAGGCGGCCTCGGGCGGCGGGCTGACGGGGATGGATGAATTGCTGTCCAGCACGTCTGCCCGCCTTGAGGGGCGCAAAGATTTTCAGCCGAAAAAGTTCCCCTCCGATATCGGGTTCAACGCCATTCCGCAGATCGACGTGTTTCTGGATGGCGGGATGACGCTGGAAGAGCAGAAAATGCGGCAGGAAACCCGCAAGATCCTTGATCGTCCCGACATTGGGGTAGAGCCTTTTGCGGTGCGCGTTCCGGTGATGAACGGTCATTGCGTCGCGGTTGTTGCGGAATGCCGCGACACCGTGGATCTTGGGACGGTGCGCGCAGCCCTTGCCGAGGACCCCGACATTCTGGTCCACGGGATCAATTCCTATCCCAACATCCACGACGTCTCGGGCAAAGACACGGTGCATGTGGCCCGGCTGCACGGCGACGCCGAAAACCCAAGGCAACTCTACTTCTGGGTTGCGGCGGACAACCTGCGTGTCGGGGCCGCTCTGAATGCCGTGCAGATCGCCGAGGCCGCGCTGGAACTGGCTCTGGTATGATGGCAGCGAAACCGGTCGACGTCTGGAAATTCGGCGGCTCGTCCTTTGCCACGACAGCCGCTTACCGCCATGTGGCCCAGGCCATTGCCCGGCAGGTTCATCAGGGCCATCGGGTCTGCCTTGTTGTGTCGGCCATGTCCGGAACGACAGGGCGCCTGTCGGAGATGCTGCACGATATTGCACCGGGGGCATCAGCAGAGGACCGCGACGCGGTGCTCGGCACGGGCGAAATCCTTGCTGCCGCCCTAGTGCGGGCCGCCTTGCGTGACGCTGGCGTTCCAGCGACATCGCTGAATGCTTTTCAGCTGGGATGGCGCGCGGGGGGCGATTTCGCGGACGGGCGCCTTGACGATTTGCCGCCGGATGCGATCCACGCCGCGTTCGAAACCGCCGCGGCAGTTGTCATCTCCGGCGGGCAGGCCCTGTCTGGCGACCGGCTGATGATGTTGGGACGGAACTCCTCCGATCTTTCCGCAATCGCCGCCGCCAAAATCCTTGGCGTCGACGAGGTCACGATTTTTTCCGATGTCGAGGGCGTCTGTACTGCGGACCCATATTTCATTGACAGTGCGGCGATGATTTCACGGCTCAGTTATCGCCACGCGCGTCTCTTCGCGCAGGCCGGTGCCAAGATCCTGCACGAACGGTGCATCGCACTGGCCGCAGAAAATCATATCCGTATTCAATGCGCGTCTCTGCGCGCGGATGGCACCATCTGTCGCGGCACGGTGGTGGGTCAGGACGGGGAAGGGATTCAGGTCTGTGTCCCCAAAGATGTCCGGATCATGCATATCCCGCAGGCCACGGGCATCGCGCATCCAACCGGCGCAATCGCCCCGATCCGGGATCACCACGGTCTTTTTGTGGTGTGTCCTGGCGCGCCGCCGCTGCCGGGTGACGCAACCCCGCATGTGGCCGGCGCGCCTCAATCTGCCGTCATCACCATTGATCGGGATGGCAGCGTGACGGGCCGGATCTGTGCGCCGTCAGTGGTGCAACACGAAGCGAGGCACCTGCATGACACCTTGTTAAACGGCATCGGCCAGGATCCCAACCTGACGCCCCTTCAGCGTATGCCCCAAAAG
>NZ_JBARVQ010000442.1:0-4590 GCF_049646345.1 Albidovulum sp.
GATCTGCATGGCCTGCACGGTGCGGGCCATCGACCCGCGCGACAGGCGGCCATAGGCCTCCAACCCCTGCCCGAGCTGGACCGATTTCGAAAAACTGTCGACAACATGGAACTGACTGCCCTTTGGCTGGGCAATCAGCATGCGACAACTGTTGGTGCCAAGATCCAGCGCTGCGTATAGCTGCGCGGGGTCCGGCCTTGGGGTGCCTGGCGGCTCTACCGATCTCGGGAACGCGCCCGCACCTCCGGGACGCCTGGGCGCCATGTTCGCGCCCTCCGATTTGCTGTTGGGTTCAATCTAATCCGGGCCGACCACACAAGCAAGCGACGCGCCACGGGCTTTGCCGACTATTTGAAGCAATCGACCAGCGGCTCATGTTTTTCATGAATATTTCGACGCCCCGGCCCGGCGTCAGGCGGTGGCCGCCCCCTCCAATCCGCGCTAAGCAGTCCCTGCAGGTCGCTCCGGTTCCGCACAATGTCGAAAACCGGCACTGTTTGACGCTTCGCGACGCGTATTGAGGGCGCCAGCAGGAAGGAATCGTCATGGCTGAAGTCACCATCGTTTACTGGCGCGACATCCCGGCCCAGGTCATTGTCGGCAAGGGCCGCCGCGGCACGAAAAAACCGCTGCCCGAGCGCTTTGAACAAGCCATCGACCGCGCCGCGATGAAAACCGGTGCGGCCGGAACCGATGACTATCTTGCCGAATGGCGCAAGGCCGAACCCTTCACTGTCGAGGGCGAGGACGAAGCCGTCGCCGTGGCCGAAGTGGCGCGGATCGAGGCCGAATACGACAAGGAGCGCATCAAGGCGCTTATCGACAATGATGGCTGGGCATAAGCCCCGTTTTTGACCGGAGGGTTGCAATGGCACTTCTGAATTTCCGCCGCAAGGAAACCGTGGCCCCCTCGGGTGCCAATGCCGCTGTCGAGGCCTTCCTGGAAGGCTATTCGATCGAGGTGATGCCGCGCACGGCCGAGAAGGTCGAGGATTTCCGCGACCTGCTGCCTGCGGGCACGCGCGTCTATATCGCTCATATCGACGGCACGCCGATCGAGGACATGGTCGCGACGGCCAGGCGGCTCGCCGCCGAAGGGTTTCCGGTCATGCCGCATTTCCCCGCGCGCATCATCAAGGACAAGGCGACGCTCGCCGACTGGATTGCCCGCTATCAGGGTGAGGCCGATGTGAAGCAGGCGCTGCTCTTGGGCGGCGGCATCGATAAGCCGCAGGGCGATTTCCACTGCTCCATGCAGTTGATGGAAACCGGTCTCTTTGACGGGTTCGACCGCCTGCATGTCGCCGGTCACCCGGAAGGCAACAAGGACATCGACAAGGACGGATCGGACAAGAACGTGATGGAGGCCCTGCGCTGGAAGCAGGCTTTCAAGGACCGGACCGACGCGCAAATGGCGATGGCCACCCAGTTCTGCTTTGAGGCCAAGCCGGTGATCAAATGGGTCAACCGTCTGCAGGAAGAAGGCATCGACATTCCGGTCCATATCGGTGTTGCCGGTCCGGCGAAGCTGCAGACGATGATCAAGTTCGCGATCGCCTGCGGTGTCGGCCCCTCGCTCAAGGTGCTGCAGAAGCGGGCGATGGATGTGACCAAGCTCTTGCTGCCCTACGAGCCGAACGAGTTTGTCGCCGAACTTGCGGCCCATAAGGCGGAAAACCCCGATTTCGGTATCGAATCCGTGCACTTCTTCCCGCTCGGCGGTATCAAGACCAACGCAACCTGGGCCATCGAGAATGGCGGCGCTTCCGCCGTCCCGGCCGCGCAAAGCTAAGAAATAGGTAGAAGCATGACCCGCACCGTTCTTGAATCGAAAACCAAAACCGTCGTCATCGGCTTTGACGAGCCGTTCTGCGTGATCGGCGAGCGGATCAACCCGACGGGCCGCAAGAAGCTGGCGGCCGAGCTTGAGGCCGGTAATTTTTCTACAGTCGAGAAGGACGCGCTGGAGCAGGTCGCCTGCGGCGCAATGGTTCTCGATGTCAATGCGGGCGTGGTCTACAACTCAAACCCCAACCCCAATGAGACCGAACCGCCGCTGATGACGCGGATGATCGAAATCGTCCAAGGCCTGGTCGACGTGCCTTTGTGCATCGACTCGTCGGTTCCGGGCGCCCTGGAGGCCGGTCTGGCTGCGGCCAATGGCCGTCCGCTCCTGAACTCGGTCACGGGTGAAGAGGACCGGCTGGAACTGGTCCTGCCGCTGGTGAAGAAATACAACGTACCGGTCGTGGCGATCTCGAACGACGATACGGGCATTTCCGAAGACCCGGATGTGCGCTTTGAAGTGGCCAAAAAGATCGTGCACCGCGCCGCTGATTTCGGCATCCCGGCGCATGACATCGTGGTCGATCCGCTGGTGATGCCGGTGGGTGCAATGGCGACGGCGGGCCGTCAGGTCTTCACGCTGGTGCAGCGCCTGCGCGAGGAACTGGGCGTCAACACGACCTGCGGTGCCTCGAACATCTCGTTCGGTCTGCCCAACCGCCACGGCATCAATGCGGCCTTCCTGCCGATGGCGATCGGCGCAGGCATGACCAGCGCCATCATGAACCCGGTGCGCCAGGTGGAGATGGAGGCGATCCGGGCCGCCAACTTCCTCTCGGCCCATGATCCCAATGGCGGCGAATGGATCCGCTTTGCAAAGGTGCTGGAAGCGGTGGAAAGCGGCATGAGCTTTGCCGAGGCCTCGCAGTCGCAAAGCCAGGCCGCCTCGGGCCGCCGTGGTGGCCGTCGCGCCCGCGGCTGATCGCACAGGCGCTAACAATGTCTTAACCATGCCCCGGCGAGAGTCGGGGCATGGCTCATTCCGGAACCCGCTCTCATGCCGATCTGTGGATCGAAACGCTGTTCAGCGCCAAGGCGGTGGGGCGTGGCGGGATCGTCCGGCGAAACGTGACCTGGGTCGAGAATGAGATCGGGCGCGACCGGTTCATTGCTGAAGTGCGGCGGCGGGGTTTCCACCTTGTGGAATGCGGGCCGCAATTCATCGTCATCTGCCACAAACAGGGATTGCGGGTTATCTGCTGATTACAATTTTTCTCCGAAAAATTGCCGATTTTTCGGAGAAAAATCGTTACCCCGCCAGACGCCGCAATGCGTTTGTCCGCCCCCCCGGCACCCGTTCCGTTTCAAGCCCGGTGAAGACATGCAGCGTCTGCAGATCGCGGTCGATCACGACATGGTCGCCGACCCACCCCCCCATCGCAAGATAGGACCGCAGCAGCGACGGCATCGCTCTTGATGCGACCAGCGCATCGTAGGACGGGCCACAGGCAGAAAGGCCGACCGTTTCAACACCTTTGGCGCCCGGCCGCCATTCCAGAGGGGCCAGATAGCGGTCCGACAGCATCGCGAACGTATCCGTATAGGCACCCGCATCCATGCCCGGAAAGCTTGCGCAGCCGAACACCATGCCGATCCCGTGCATATCGACAAACCGCGTCACCGCAGCCCAGGCGATCCGCAGCACGTCCAGTTCACGGCAATCCGGGGCCAGACAAAACCGCCCCATCTCGGCCATTGCCCCGGGATAGGCGGCAAGCGGCGAGAGATCATAGAACTGCGCCGCATATCCCCGTTCGATGCCCGCCCCGTCAGGGAATGTCATCAGCCGGAAGGTCGCAACCAGCCGCCGGCCCACGTCTTCCTCAATCAGAACATGACGACATAGCGGATCGAACCGGTCCGCATCACTCCCATCCCCTTGCCCCGCGCGAAACGCCTGCCAGCGGAGCTTCTGGGCCCGGCGGATATCGTCGTCACCATCGGCGAGCCGTGCTCTGAAGCGGCCGCGCAGCAAGGGAACCATGATTTCAATCTCCGGCTTGGCGACGGCGCTTCGCGCGCCTACATTCGGCAGTGCCGCAGATTTATCGGAAATCGGCGGCAGTTGGACAGAAAAAGGCAGACCGATGGTTGAGAAGATCAGTAAGAGCGACGAGGAATGGCGTGCCCAGCTTTCGGACCTCGCCTACAAGGTGACCCGCAAACACGCGACCGAGCGCGCCTTCACCCATGACGACTTTCCCAAAGGGCCTGCGACATTCAACTGCATCTGCTGCAGGCAGCCATTGTTCGATGCGGATACCAAGTTCGATTCCGGCACCGGATGGCCCAGCTTCTACAAACCGCTTGACGGCGATGCGATCGGAGAGACCGAGGACCGGAGCTGGTTCATGCGCCGGACCGAGGTGCACTGCGCGTCCTGCGATGCCCATCTCGGCCATGTCTTTCCCGATGGCCCGAAACCCACCGGGCTGCGCTATTGCATCAATGGCGTGTCCCTGGATCACCGCCCAAAGGAATGACGGACGGCCTCAGTTGTTGTTCAGCAACTGCCCGGCGCTGATATTGCCGACATTGCCCAGAAGCTGCCGGATAAAGCTCAGGCCCTTGATATTGCTGTCGGTTACGCGGCGCGACAACACGACGGCCTGACCGTCCTCCAGCCCGAAGCGCTCGATATTCTCGACCGTTCCGCCCTCATCAAAGCTGATCGCGACGACCTGACGGTCGATTTCTTCGGGAAGCTTCGGACCATAGTGGCGGAACCGGCTGCCGACATAGTAC
>NZ_JBARVQ010000443.1:0-2975 GCF_049646345.1 Albidovulum sp.
CGCCATTGGGGCTGAGGATCGCGGTATTCACGCCGATCACATCGCCGTCCATGTTGAAGAGTGGCCCCCCCGAATTGCCCCGGTTGATCGCGGCATCGGTCTGGATGAAATCGTCATAGGTCCCGGAAAGCTCGCGGTTGCGGGCCGAGACGATCCCGGCCGAAACAGAAAAGCCCTGCCCCAGCGGGTTGCCCATCGCCATGACCCAATCGCCGACGCGCATCACATCGGAATTGCCGAAATCGACGAAGGAGAGCGGTTGATCGCTTTCCACCTTCAAAAGCGCGATATCGGTCTTAGGGTCGGTGCCCACAAGTTCGGCATCCAGCGTCTTGCCCGAGAAGAATTCGATGGAAATCTCATCGGCACCCTCGATGACGTGGTTGTTCGTCACGATATAGCCGTCTTCCGAGATCACGAAGCCCGAGCCCAGCGCGTTCGAGCGGCGGGGCCCCCGGGGTGCATTCGGATTGCCGAATTCACGGAAGAAATCCTCAAACGGCGATCCCTCGGGCACGATCGGCCCGCCGTCGGTCGGGGCCGCGACCGTCGTCGTCGTCGTGATGTTCACAACGGCCGGGCTGACCTGTTCGGCCAGATCGGCGAAACTTTCCGGCGCTGCGCGGGCGTCGACAGGGGCTGCCTGACCGATTGCCAGCGCCAGCCCCAGCGCCATAGCCCAGATTACCCCCGCCACGGCCCCGGGCCGAATGTCGGTCTTGTGAAGTGTCATCACCTGAGATTTCACTGCGAACTCCCTTGTTTTTCTTCTATGGCAGGAACGACCGTCCCGCCCCGGGCCACGATACGCGCATCTTTGAGTTAAGCCTTCGCTGACACAAATCAAAGCCCGTCGCGCCTGCTCAACAGGATGTGATCGCCAATCGCGCCTGTCACAGCGATTGTTTCAGCCCGCGAGCCCCTGAGCAAGCCAAATGAGCGCGATGCCCAAGGCAACCGCCCCAAGGCCGAGATTGCGGCGCGTCTCGACCGGCATCTGGCGGATCAGTTCCAGAAGCTCATCAATACGCGAAGGGGCCAGTGCAAGCACCAGCCCCTCCAGCGTCAGTACCAACCCGACGGCCAGCAACAGAAGTGCGAACGCCCCCATCGCTACCGCTTTTCAGGCGATTTGAGATAGTCGAAGAATTCGCTGTTCGGCGCCATGACCATGGTGGAATTCCCCCCCAGAATGCCCGCGCGGTAAGCTGCGAGCGAACGGTAGAAGTCGAAGAATTCCGGATCTGCGCCATAGGCTTCGGCAAAGACCGCGTTGCGGCGGGCATCGGCCTCACCGCGGATGATCTCGGCCTGACGCTGGGCGTCGGAGACAAGCTCAACCTTGGTCCGGTCGGCTTGCGCGCGCACGCGCTGTGCCGCTTCGTTACCGCGCGCGACCTCATCGGCCGCCTCGCGTTCCCGTTCGGCCCGCATCCGGGCAAAGGTGGCGTCAAGGTTCTGTTCGGGCAGATCGGTGCGCTTCAGCCGCACGTCGATGATCTCAACCCCGAGCGAGCTGGCCTGATTTGCCGATGCATCGCGGATCTGGGTGGCAAGGGCCGCACGGCCTTCCGACAGGATGTCGGACGAGGTGACCGAGCCCAGAACCTCACGCGTCTGGGCGCGCAGGATCGTATCGATGCGGTTTTCGGCCAAAGCCACACCCGAGGCACCGACGGCCTGACGGAAGCGCTGCAGATCGGCGATCCGGTAGCGGGCGAAGGCGTCGACAACCAGACGGCGGTCATCAAGCGGCGTGACTTCCAGAGGTTCCACATCGAGCCCGAGGATACGGTCGTCATACCGTACGACCTCCTGAATGAGCGGCACCTTGAAATACAGCCCCGGCTCTTCCCGCACGGCCTTGATCTGACCGAACTGAAGCACCAGCGCCTTTTCACGCTCATCGACGATGAAGATCGCCGAAAGCGCCGCCGCGAGGGCCAGAACAACAATCGGGATAAGAAGTGTTGCGCGGTTCATCAGTTTGCCCCCCCGGTCGTCGCGGGTTTCTTGCCCAGTTCATTCAGCGGCAGATAGGGAACGACGCCCTGCCCGCTCTGATTTTCGTCGATGATCACCTTGTCGACGCGGCCCATGACCTCTTCCATCGTCTCAAGGTACAGCCGTTTGCGGGTCACTTCGGGCGCCTTGGCATATTCGGCCAGAACCGCGCTGAAGCGGCTCGCCTCACCTTCGGCCTGGTTCACGACCTGGGCGCGGTAGCCTTCGGCCTCTTCCAGAAGCTGGGCGGCCTGACCGCGCGCACCGGCAAGAACCGTGTTCGCATAGGCGTCTGCTTCCTTCTGCAACCGGTCGCGCTGCTGTTCGGCCGACTGCACGTTCTTGAAAGCGTCGATGACCTCACGCGGCGGGTCGGCGCGGTCAAAGTTCACCCGCACGACATTCAGACCCGAATCGTAGCTGTCGAGCGTCGACTGGATCAGTTCCTTCAGCCGCTCGGCGATGATACCACGGTCACGGTTCAGGATCGGCGCCAGTTGCGACTGGGCAATGATCTCGCGCATCGAGGATTCGGCCACCGCGTTGATCGTCAGTTCCGGGTCCCGCAGGTTGAAGAGGTATTTTTCGGGGTCGTTGATGTTCCAGACGACCTGAAAGTCGATATCGACGATGTTCTCGTCGCCGGTCAGCATCAGCCCGCTATCCGATCCGCCCCGGCCGACACCGATATCCTCGGTCCGTTCCGGCGTGACCGGAACCACATTCGCGGTCACGAACGGCCAGGGGGCGAAGTTCAGACCGGGATCGCCGATCGAGGAAAACTTGCCAAGGAACAGTTCCACCGACTGTTCTTCCGGCTTGACCGTATAGAAGCTTGCAAAGGACCAGAGCCCGATGGCCGCCAGCGCCGCCAGCCCCAGCGTACCGCCGGTCAGCTTCGGGCCCTGAGGCAGTCCGCCGCCGCCATTCACCGGTCCGCGCGGGCCACCGCCGCGTCCACCCATCAACAC
>NZ_JBARVQ010000444.1:0-2101 GCF_049646345.1 Albidovulum sp.
TTTCCGGTGTTTCGAACGTGGCGTGGGACCATGCGGGCATGGCAGAGGAAAAGGCGGCAAGCGTCAGCGCTGCCGCTAGGTTGCGGATATGTGTCATCTGTCTACCTGAATATGTAAAAGTGGGGCCGCGCGGTCATACGCGGCATTACATCTGATCAGGTCGGAACCGGTGGTGCATTGGCAGGCGGACGAGTCCAGCGGCGGGCGGGTTGCAGGATTTGTTCTAAGACCGGGGCAGCGGCCCGGACCGGCGCCCAGCTGCGGCGTGCCTGAAGCGCTGCGACAGGTGCGATACTGTGAGATGCGATCTGGCAGTAGTCGCAATGCGGGTGCTGTCCCGTCCCGTCGGGCCCCGAGCCGCAGATGTCACCCAAGCCAAGGAAGACCGGCGCAATCTCGGCGCGCGCATGGTCCACCGCCATCCGGCCCATGACGGCTGGTCCGGTGCCAAGGCCGGACAGCAGCAGGATAAGAAGAAGACGACGCAGCACTCAGTATGTTCCGGACAGTTTCCGCGAACTCTCGACATTTGCTGCGCCATGTCCAGTGCGATGATGCCGCAGGTTTGGGGGGCGGTGAACTTGCCTGCACATTGCCAGAAGCGGTGAAATGCGCGACACTGTCCGCATTTGATGAAGTCCATTTTTCAGGAGGGTCCGATGAAAAGGATCGCGGTATTTTGTGATGGTACATGGAACGGCGCCGATCAGGCCCATCCGACAAATGTGCGCCAGATGGCGGTGATGGTGCCGCGCGAAGGTCGCGACGGCGTCGAACAGCGGGCGCTTTACTTTCAGGGCGTCGGCGTGCCCGAGGGCGGAGGTTTTCTGGAGCGGGTCAATGAACGGGTATCGGGCGGTGCGATGGGGGCCGGGCTCGATAACAAGATCGCGCTCGCCTATATGCATCTGGGAAAATACTATGAGCCGGGGGACGAGGTCTATATCTTCGGCTTTTCGCGCGGTGCCTATACGGCGCGCTCGCTGGCCGGGCTGATCCGCAATTCCGGCCTGCCGCGCGATCCGTCTGCCGAACTGGTTCGTGCCTGCTTTGATCGCTACAGGGACCGCAGCGACGCGGGCAAACCGGACAGTGAAGACAGTATGCGGTTCCGCTTGCGCGTGTCGCCCGGGATCGCGACCAGCGAGGCTGAACAGGACTGGCGCAGGCAGAACGGCCATCCGGAAGGCCATCCCTTCACGGTGCGGTATCTTGGCATCTGGGATACGGTCGGCGCGCTGGGCATCCCGTCGCATTGGGGGCTGCCTGCACGGGTTCTGAACCGGAAGTACCGCTTCCACGACACCGAATTGTCGCGATCCGTTCTGTCCGCCCGTCATGCCGTGGCGATTGATGAAGAGCGGCGGACCTTTGTGCCGACACTCTGGACCAACCTCGAAAAACTCAGGGACCAGAACCCCGCAGGGGACTACCGGCAGGAATGGTTCGCGGGCACACATGGGTCGGTCGGTGGTGGCGGCGATATCGTCAGCCTGTCCGGCATCGCGCTGATATGGATCGCGAGTGGGGCAATCGCGGCGGGGCTGACGCTGGATCAGGAGCGTTTGGGTGCCGTTGGGAATGCCTGCGATCACATGGGCCCGCTCATCAACAATGCTGACGGCAAATCGTTCGGTGAAAGGCTTCTCGGGGTGACCGGCAGGGCGCGACAGGGGCCGGGTCAGGTCGGCATGGTGGCCCATCCCGCGATCGCACGCTGGCGGCGGGATGGCAGATACCGTCCGGGGGCTCTGACAGTTGTCGAAGCCGATTTGCAGGGCTTCGATCTGGCCCAAATCATACCATTCAACGCCGTGGCGATTGTCTGAAGTGTATCATTGCCGCGCCAGATACCTTGTTTGTTGCTGTGATCAGATGTCGCGCCGTCATCATTCGAAAACTTATACTTGTTTTCGCGACAACAACAAAAGCGCACGGAGGAGATACGCTCTCAATGGTTGATGTCGTGAAAACAACTACTACGAATTGTGGTCGATTGCGTCGCAATGACAGCCATCAGGATAACGCCGCGAATAGAAGAGACGAAAACGATCTGAGCACGCCGCCCCGTTCGATCCGCTTCTATCGGGGGCGGCGACGC
>NZ_JBARVQ010000445.1:0-4523 GCF_049646345.1 Albidovulum sp.
CGCACGCGGCATCGATGCCGCCGCCCATATGGCCGCCCTGCCCACCGGTACGGTTGCGGTGATGGCGGGCGGCGTCGATGCGATCTATCCGGTGGAAAACCTGCACCTCGCCAAGGAAATTGCCGCCAGCGGTGTCCGGATCTCGGAACAGCCGATGGGGCTCACCCCCGTCGCCCGCCACTTCCCCCAGCGCAACCGCATCGTTTCGGGTCTTGCCCGCGCGGTGATCGTGGTTGAGGCGGCGGCGCGGTCGGGCAGCCTGATCACCGCCCGCAACGCGCTCGATCAGGGGCGCGAGGTGCTGGCGGTGCCGGGCCATCCGCTCGACGGGCGGGCCGCAGGCTGCAACATGCTGATCCGCGACGGCGCGACACTTGTGCGCAGTGTCGAAGACTTGCTGGAGGCGCTTGCCCCCCGCGAGGCACAAGCCGCCCCGGCGCGCGTTTCGCAGGAAGAAAGGCCATCCCTCCCCGTCCCGCCGCAAGCGGAAAATCCCGGCCGCGACTGGCGCGACATGGCCGCACTTCACCAGCAGATCCTCGACCGGCTTGGCCCCAGCCCCCTGGCCGAGGACCAGCTTATCCGCGACCTCGCTTTGCCGAGCGCCGCCATCGCCCCGGAACTCGTCACGCTCGAACTCGAAGGCCGGATCCTGCGCCAGCCGGGTGGTTTATTGTCGCGAACGGAATAATCGCATCTGGAAATCAAGCGTCTTACCCCCTGCCCAAGGCCGCTACAGGCGGGACAGGGCCGGGGGTCATTGACAATCCCTGCCCTTGACGCCCATGTTCCGCGCCCAGAGCAGAAAGCCCGTTTTCAAGAGGAAGTCATGGCCGTTGTCGTTGTAGAATCCCCCGCCAAGGCCAAGACAATCAACAAATATCTTGGCCCGGACTACACCGTTCTTGCCTCTTACGGCCATGTCCGCGACCTGCCCCCAAAGGACGGATCGGTCGACCCGGATCAGGGATTCGACATGAAATGGGAGGTGGCGAGCGACAGCAAGAAACATATCCGTGCCATCACCGAAGCGCTGAAAACCGACGATACGCTGATCCTCGCCACCGACCCTGACCGCGAGGGCGAGGCGATTTCATGGCACCTGAAAGAGGCGCTCGCCTCGTCGATCAAGAAGGGCAAGACCGTCCGCCGCGTCACCTTCAACGCGATCACCAAGGCCGCCGTCAGCGAGGCGATGGCAAATCCCCGCGATGTTGATGGCCCGCTGGTCGAGGCATATCTCGCCCGCCGCGCGCTGGATTATCTGGTGGGCTTCAACCTTTCCCCGGTTCTCTGGCGCAAGCTGCCCGGTGCGAAATCGGCGGGCCGCGTTCAGTCGGTCTGCCTGCGCCTGATCGTCGAGCGCGAGATGGAAATCGAGGCATTTCGTGCCCGCGAATACTGGTCGGTCACCGCAACACTCGCCACCCCGAGGGGGCAGGAATTTCAGGCGCGTCTGACGGTTCTTGGCGGCAAGAAGCTCGACAAATACGATCTGGCCAACGAAACCGCTGCCGAGATGGCGGTGCAGGCCATCACTTCGCGCGATCTGAGCGTGAAGTCGATCGAAGCGAAACCCGCCAACCGCAACCCCTATGCGCCCTTCATGACCTCGACCCTGCAACAGGAAGCCAGCCGCAAGTTCGGTATGGGTGCCAAGGCCTGCATGTCCACGGCCCAGCGGCTTTATGAGGCGGGCTACATCACCTATATGCGGACCGACGGCATCGACATGGCCCCCGAGGCTGTGACCGAGGCGCGCGCGGAAATCCAGCGCCGCTTCGGCGCGGATTACGTACCGGGCAGCCCGCGCATCTACAAGAACAAGGCCAAGAACGCGCAGGAAGCGCATGAATGCATCCGGCCGACCGATATGAGCCTGTCACCCGACAAGCTGAAAGTGGCCGACGATCAGCGCAAGCTCTATGACCTGATCTGGAAGCGCACCCTTGCCAGCCAGATGGAAGCCGCGCGGCTGGAACGCACCACGGTCGATGTGGGCAGCGCCGATGGCGAGGTCGTGTTGCGCGCCACCGGTCAGGTCGTGATGTTCGACGGTTTCCTCAAGGTCTATGACGAAGGCCGCGACGATGCGGTGATCGAGGAAGATGACGACAAGCGCCTGCCGCAGATCATGGAAGGTGAGACGGCGGACAAGCGCAAGATCGCGCCCGAACAGCATTTCACCCAGCCGCCGCCGCGTTACACCGAGGCGACACTGGTCAAGCGGATGGAAGAGCTTGGCATCGGCCGCCCCTCCACCTATGCCTCGATTGTCACCACGATTCAGGACCGCGACTATGTGCGGAAGGACAAGAACCGCCTGATCCCCGAGGACAAGGGGCGGCTGGTGACGGCGTTCCTGACCAACTTTTTCCGCCGCTATGTCGAATACGATTTCACCGCCGATCTGGAAAACGAACTGGATGAGATTTCGGCGGGTGACCGCGACTACAAGGAAGTGCTCGCGCGCTTCTGGCGCGATTTCACCGCCGCCATCGCCGAAACAGCCGATCTGAGGATCGGCGAGGTTCTGACCAAGATCGACGATTTCCTTGCTCCGCATCTATACACGCCGCGTGAGGACGGATCAGACCCACGCATTTGCCCGACCTGCGGCGAAGGGCGGCTGAACCTGAAAACCGCGCGTTCGGGCGGGGCGTTCATCGGCTGCACGAACTACCCCAACTGCCGCTATACCCGCGCCCTTTCCGGCGCCAATGGTGAGGATAGTGCTGCTGCCGAACGTGTGCTGGGCGAAGATGGCGGCGCAGAGATCTGGCTGAAATCCGGCCGCTTCGGTCCTTACGTCCAGCGCGGCGAGGCGACTGAAGAAACACCAAAGCCGCCGCGCGCCAGCCTGCCCAAGGGCTGGTCGCCTGAAAGCATCGATCTGGAAAAGGCGTTGACCCTGCTCAGCCTGCCGCGTGAGGTTGGGCCCCATCCCGAAGATGGCGAGATGATCGAGGCGAGCATTGGCCGCTATGGACCTTACGTCAAACATGGCCGCATCTATGCCAATCTTCCCGACGTGGATGAGGTCTTTACCATCGGCATGAACCGCGCGGTTGAGGTTCTGGCTGAAAAGGCCACGCGCACGGGCCGCACCGCACCGACGGCCCTGCGCGAGCTTGGCGCCCATCCTGATGGCGGCCCCATTCAGGTCATGTCCGGCCGCTACGGACCTTACGTGAAATGGGAAAAGATCAATGCCACCTTGCCGAAAGAAATCACGCCCGAGGCGGTGACGGTAGAACAGGCATTGGAACTGATCGCCGAAAAAGCCGCGAAAAAGGGCGGCGGGCGCAAGAAGGCCACAGCCAAGAAGGCTGCCCCCAAGAAGAAAGCTGCGGCAAAGAAGGCGACAGGCAAGAAGACCGCCGCGAAATCCTGAGCTGCGGCGGGAAAATCCCCGGCGCTGCTCAGACGGGCCCTGCCGCCGGAAACCGCCGGGCCAGATCAAGGGCCAGCGTCCGATCTGTGCTGTCATCCTCTCCTGTCCCCCAGGGACGGAACCGCAAGCGGAACGCCGTCAGAACCGCACCACGCGGCGCATCCGGATAGCCGAAGCTTCTGGCCGACGAAAGAAAGTCGGGCGCCGTGTCGTCCTCCGGTGCAGGCCAGACCGACAGCCCGCGCCGCGCCAGCCGAAACCAGTCAAAACGCGGGCCGGGATCGCATTTGCGTTCAGGCGCCATATCCGAATGGGCAATCACCCCTTGGGGCGGGATCGCCCAGCGGTTCATGATGTCATGCAGCAGGTGTTCCAGGGCCGCCATCTGCGGCTCAGGGAATGGCGCATCGCCGGGATTGGCCAGTTCAATGCCTATGGAATGGGAATTCACATCGCTGATCCCGCCCCAGCAACCGGCCCCGGCATGCCAGGCGCGTTTGGCCTCATCCACCAGCTGCTCCACCGTTCCGTCCTCGGCAATCAGCCAGTGGGCGGACACTTCGGCCGACGGGTCACACAGCCGTGCCCGCGCCGCGGCGAAAGACGGCATTGCGGTGTAATGGATCACGATCAGGCTCGGCCGCGCACCATCCCGGCGGTCGCCGAAATTGGGCGAGGCGAAGGCCAAGGCTCAGCCGCGCGCCTTCTGGAACGGCGTCGGGTCCCAGCGGCAGGCGAAACCGTCCCCATCGGGATCGAGGTTCTTGGGATCCCTTTGCGGCCCGCCGGAATTCAGGAACGCTTCCTGCGCCGCTTCGGGATTGGCGTAGCGGGCGCAGGCACGGTCATGGTTCGACAATGCCAGCGACGAGCGCTTGAAGATCGTCTCACCCAGCCGGTTCGGCGCCTTGACCGCATATTCGATGATGCGCGCGGCATTGCCCCCGCTGCGTGTGGGTAGTGCCGAGGGCTGGATCTGCTGATATTGCGCGCGGTTCTCGGCGATGCGTTCCTTGTCGGACTCGATCGTCTCGCGGGTCGAAACGGCGGAAAAGTCCTGCTCGTCCGAGATGCCGGTATTGTTGACCGCCGGGGCGGCCGATGGAACCAGAGCGGGCTGAGCCGGGAC
>NZ_JBARVQ010000446.1:0-2503 GCF_049646345.1 Albidovulum sp.
CAAAAATCCCATGTCGATCACTCCAAATGCCCCCAGCTGGTTCAAGCCGGGGCAAGGTTGCACATGGGTCAATTCTCAGTGACAATTTTAGCCTTTGCCGGGTCAATTCTCAGTGGCAATCAACAGCACCTATCTCTTCGGCGCGACGCTTCTCTACAAGGTCAATTCCGGCACCTCGGCCCGCATGCGCGGGCGGCTTGTGCTGAACGGGGCGACCGAAATCCGAGGATCGTTCGGCGAGTGCTCGGTCACCCCTGTCTCGCTGGCCACCGCACTCTGGCTGCAGACCATGGTGCCGCTGACGGCGGGCGATACCGTCGAGTTGCAGGGATATTTCCGGGTCGCAGACGGCTACTTCGCCGCAAATCATACCTCATTCTGGGGCGCAAAGATCGGCTGAGCGGCAAGCCGAAACCGATGCTGCGAAACGACGGCAAACGCACTGTAACGGATCATTGAAGGACATCACCATGACGGACCGCAGCACCATTCTGCAGGAGGTCGGCCAAGCCCTCCGCGACCATGGTTTTTCCGCCGCCATCACTGCGCTGATCGGCGGCATCATCACCCTGCTGGCTTCGGTGGCGCGCAAGGCGTTTACCAATGACGCCATGCTCGCCCGGCTGGACAAGGAACTGTCCCTCGAGCGCGACCGCGTCGATCGCCGCCGCGCTGAGGACCGCGAAGCTGATGCCGACCGCCTGGCCCGGATCGAAACGGATATCCGCGCCATGCGCGATCTGATGTTCGAAGCCTTCCAGCGCGGCCGAACCGACTGACCTTTTACCACACCCTGAACGACCACCCCGACCCTCCCCACCCGGCGGGCTTTGCCCGCCAGATTCTAAAGTCTGCGCGGCATTGCCGCGCGGGGGCGGGTTTTGCATTTCTGGAGACAACCATGCCGACCACAACCTACGCCCATTTCCGCGATGTGCCCGACAGCGCCTGGCGCTGGCCCAGCTTTTCGCCGGCCGAGATCGCCTGTCGCGGCACCGGCGCTATCAAGATCAACACCCAAGCCATGGACACGCTGCAGGCCCTGCGCGACCGACTTGGCAAGCCGCTGATCGTCCGCTCTGGCTATCGCAGTCCCAGCCATAACCGCGCTGTTGGCGGTGCTCCGGCCTCCAAACACATGCTGGGCACGGCCTTTGACATCGCCATGGCGAACCACGACCCAGCCACCTTTGCCGAGGCCGCCCGCGCCGTGGGCTTTCTGGGTTTTGGCACCTATCCGCGCTCCGGCTTCATGCACATCGACCTCGGGCCCGCGCGATCCTGGGGCGAACCGTTCCCGGCCCGCGCCACGCCTTTTGTGCCGGAGGTGGCCCTCGCCCGCGAAGTTCTGGCCGACAGCCGCACTCTAAAAGGCGGAGGCGCGGCGGGCATCGCCACCGTCGGCGCGGCCGGTGTCGAAGTGGCGCAGGACGTCATCGCGGAAACCCAATCTGCCATCCTGCCGTTGGTGCCCTACCTCGACACCCTGCGCTGGGTGCTGATCGCCATCGCCCTGATCGGCATCGCCGTCACGATCCGCGCCCGGCTGGACGACTGGAAGCGGGGGCAGCGATGATCACCTGGATCGCCGCGATCCTTGCCAGCGGCCCGGCGCGCAAAGCGCTGGGCATGACACTGGCCGCCCTGACCATCGCCCTGTTCCTGCTGAACTTCCGCCGCGCCGGTGAACGCGCCGGGCGGCTGGCCGAGCGCATTTCAACATCGGAAAAGACCCATGACATCCAACGCCAAATGCTGGACGCCGCCAGCCACCGCCCCGCTGATCGCGATGCTCTGGCTGAGCGGCTGCGCGATGGGCGGTTCTGATGCAGGCGTGTCATGTCCGCCCGTGGTGCCGTATAGCCCCGCCGACCAGGCGCGTGCCGCTGCGGAGATCAAAGCCTTGCCTGAGGGCGCGGTCGTGGTCCGGATGCTCAGCGACTATGCCGTCCTGCGCGATCAGGTGCGCGCCTGCTGGTGAAAAGGGGCCGGGCAATTGCCTGCGAGAAGCGCCTGACGCCTCGACCGTAACGTCACGCCCGGCCCGTTTCACGGATTTACAGTTTCAAAGAACGGCAGGGAGTCGCTGCGCGGACAGAATGGCATGCGCCCCCGCCTTCTGTCGCGCGCGGAAATGGGCACAATTGTGCACCCGATGTCAGGGTCGTTCTGGCGTCGGAATATCCGTTTTTTCTAACAAAGGCGGGATGGGGAACCAAGCCGCGCATGCCTTGGTGCAGATATTGCGCAAAAAACCCGCGTTTGCACCGCGCTTCCGGACGGACCACTTGGGTTCTCAACCGCTGTGAGCTGCTCTGGTCACGAACGGCTGGCACAGGGACTGCGGACTTTCGCTGCGCCTTGGTCGAACTGGTACAGTGCGGAGATACTGTTGAAAAAGTCAGTTGATTGGTTGCCGAAGCCCTGATTCACTCGATTTGAGAGTGGAGGGCTTGATGATGATGGGACCGAGGCAGGTGGCTCAAGGCGCGCTGTTTTACGA
>NZ_JBARVQ010000447.1:0-6344 GCF_049646345.1 Albidovulum sp.
ATCGGGTGCTGAAGCCCGGCGGTCGGCTCATGGTGCTGGAATTCAGCCAGTTGCCCAATCCCGGCCTGCAATGGGCCTATGACAAATATTCCTTCAACGTCATCCCGACCATGGGGCAGATCGTGGCAGGCGACCGCGACAGTTATCAATATCTGGTCGAATCGATCCGCAAGTTCCCCGATCAGCAGGCTTTCGCGACGATGATCCGTCAGGCCGGGTTTTCCCAGGTAAAGTACCGCAACCTGACGATGGGTGTCGCCGCCCTTCATTCCGGCTGGAAGATCTGAGTTGCGCGGACCCCATAATATCTGGCGGCTGATCCGCACCGGCGCGACCTTTGAGCGGACGGGCGCAATGAAGATCGCGCTGGAAGGGCTCGACACGCCGCCGCGCTTGCGGGCGCTGGCGCGGATCGTCGGTTGGCCGTTCAAATGGCTCGGCTATCGGGGCGACCTGTCGCAGCCACCGGTGACGCGGGCGCTGACGGCACTTGGCCCCGCCTATATCAAGTTCGGTCAGGTGCTTTCGACGCGTCCCGACGTGGTGGGTGACGAACTGGCGCAGCAGTTGCGCGTGCTGCAAGACAAGCTGCCGCCCTTTCCCACGGATATCGCAAAGGCCACGGTAAGCCATGAACTGGGCGCGCCGGTCGATGCGCTGTTTTCCGAGTTTTCCGAACCGGTTGCGGCGGCCTCAATCGCGCAGGTCCACCATGCGCGCGTCGCCGGCACGGGTGAGGATGTGGCGGTCAAGGTGCTGCGTCCCGGCATCGAACGCGCCTTCCGCCGCGATATCGACGCCTTTCACTTCGCCGCTGGCCTGATCGAGGCGCTTCTGCCCGGCAGCCGCCGTCTGCGCCCGACCGAGGTCATCAGGCATTTCGAAGGCGTGGTGATGGGGGAACTGGACTTGCGGCTGGAAAGTGCCGCCGCGTCCGAGTTCCGGGCGAATACCGCGAAGGATGAAGGCTTTCAGGTGCCCGAACCCTATTGGAACCTCTCTTCGCGCGAAGTTCTGACGCTGGGATGGGCCGAGGGCATTCCGCTGGGCGATGTAGAGGCGATCCAGGCGGCGGGCCATGATTGCGTGGCACTTTCCGAGCGGGTGCTGCAGCTTTTCCTCAGCCATGCTTTGCGCGACGGTTACTTTCATGCGGACATGCATCAGGGCAACCTGAAGGTCGCGGCGAATGGCGACATCATCGCCTATGACTTCGGCATCATGGGCCAGATCGACGAATATACCCGCCGGGTCTATGCCGAGATCCTGATCGGCTTCATCCGCAAGGATTATCGCCGCGTGGCCGAGGTGCATTTTGAGGCAGGCTATGTTCCCCGCGACCGCGATATTGACGATTTCGCCCGCGCGCTGCGCGCTGTGGGCGAGCCGATCTTTGGCGTGGATGCGACCGGTATCTCTATGGCGCGGCTGCTCTCATACCTGTTCGAGGTGACCGAGCGGTTCGGTATGGAGACGCGGACTGAACTGATCCTGTTGCAACGCACGATGGTGGTGGTCGAAGGTGTCGCCCGCTCGCTCAACCCCAATATCAATATCTGGCAGGTCGCGAAGCCGGTTGTGGAGCATTATATCCGCGAAAATATCGGCCCGAAGGCCCTGGTCCGCGATCTGATCCGCACCGCGCAGGTCGTCAGCCGCTTTGGCCCGCGCCTGCCGCAACTGGCCGAGGCACTGCTGATCCGCCAGAGTGAAGAGGCAAAGCCAGCGGAAAAGTCTTCGATACTGCGGGCGCTTATGTTCATGGGGCTCGGTGCGGGTCTGGCTGGCATCGCCATGGCGGTGGCTTACTGGCTCTGACCCTTCTTACCCGGAAGCGGCCCGCAGGGCGGCGATGTCGGCCGTCGTGATGACCGCCCCGCCTTCCAGCACGATCTCGGCACCGGACGCCCCGTTCCTGACCTCGGTGATCGTGCCATAGGTCTGAACCGCGCTGGTGCCGATCAGTTCGCCGCCGCTGAAGCTCTCAATCGTAAAGGAATAGGCTGCGGAGGGCAGAGGCGTGCCGGATGCGTCCATTCCGGCCCAATCGACCGGTGCCGAGGATACGGCCGTCGGCGACCGCATCACTTCCTTTCCTTTCGCATCGCGAACGACCAGCACCGCCTGATCCGCAGTGGGGTCCGGCGTCGGATAGAGCGTCAGCGGCGCGCCGTCGAACATGACCGGCGCATCCACGCGCGCTTCCATCCCGACCCAGGGGGCAAGCTGGGCGATGCCCGAGAGTCCCAGTTTGTCAGACATCGCTTCCAAAAGTGTGTTCGTCTTCACCTGTTGCTCGACGCTGGAAAAGGTCGCGAGTTGCTGCGCGAATTCGGTGCTTTCCATCGGGTTCAGCGGATCTTGATTCTGAATCTGCGTGGTCAGCATCAGAAGGAAGGTCTCAAAATCGCTGCTGATCAATGCGTCTTGCGCCCCCGAGTTGCTTGCGGGTTGAGGCGTGCTTTGGCTGCTTTGGCCTGTCGCCGTTACTGCATCCATGTTCGGCTCCTATCTAGAGTCTCAGATCCAGCCCGCCATCCGCACCGATGGCCACCGGTCGCGTCTGTTGGGCCTGTTGAAGGTTTTGCGGGGCCTCTGAAACGGTTTCCTTGGTGGCGTCGTCGGGCAATGGCTGGGGTGATTGCCGGGCGGGCCGGTCGCCGAAGCTGAAGCTGAGATCCCGAAATCCGAGATCGCGGAAATCCTGCGCAAGCTGGTCGATATTGCGGCGCAGCAGATCCAGCGTTTCGGGCCGGTCGGCCTGAACACTCATCGTCAGGGTGCCGTCATGGGTCGACAGAGACATCCGAACCCGTCCGAGCTCTTCAGGTGATAGAGTCACTTCGACCGGCCGGTCGGGGAACCGCGCGACGGTTTCCGCCAGACGCTGTCCCAGACCCAGCGGCAAAGTCTGCATCGCCGGTGCTGCCCTGTGCTCGGCGCGCGCGGTTGGTGCCGTGTCGCCCGCCGTTGCGAATCCCGCCGCTTCGTCCAGAGGTGACAGATCGGCGTCCCCTGTCGCAGGGACCACCGGATCATTGGCAACCTGCGGGCCGGGGCCAGAGGGCGTGACCGGCTTCGCGGGCGCATCGGGGGGGGGGGTGGCGACCTCCGCTGTCGGCGGTGTCGGCGCGGGGTCTTCAGGGGCGGCATGTGCCGAAACGCCGGAGGCTGGTGCCTGAACCGAACCGATGAGCGGGGTCGGACGATCCGGCTTGGGCATAGGCGGTGCACTATCTGTGTCAGGTTCAACAAGTTGCTTCGTGGCCTCTTGGCGGGTCGGTGCATCTGTCGCTTGTTCTGGGCGAACAGGTATGGCGGGCAAAGCCGGGTCTGTGGCGGTGAGTGAAGCCGTCTGTACCGAAACCGGAGCCGACGTCAGGGGGGCTGCGGGGCGAGTCTGCAAAACCGCCTCCATGGCACCGATTGACCCCGTCACGCCCCGGTCTTGCAGGCGCTCGATCTTGTGTGGAGGCACAGATTCCGAGCCCGGTGGCGGGCTGGCGGAGGTGCCCGATTGAGGAAGGTAACCAGATGCCGGTGCGTCGATTTTGGCCTGATCAGCAACCTTTACTGAAATCACTGAACCTGTCTCGGACGACGGCAGGGGCACCGAAGCAATGCCATGGTCGCGAGGATGCGCGTTCTGTCCCGGTATCGGTTCAGCCTCTGGATTGGGCCTTGCCGTCGCTTGTGTCCTTTGGACGGTTTCGTGTGGCGTAGAGTTGGTGATTACTGGCGCTGTTTCGGTCCGGTTCCCGGTCGCTCCGTCCGCCATCTGTGGTGAACCGGTCATGGATGTCACCGGATGTAGCGGCGGGGTAGCCAGCTCTGGTTGCGGGCGTGATGTGGGCGCAACGGACACCGGCTCTGACGGTGCTTCGGACCTGTCTGTTGTGTTCGGGGATGCGGGAGAAAGCGCAGTCGGAACCGTCACGACGGGAACTGGCGTGGTTGCGATTTGGTCGGTGGGGGTGTCATCTGTCGTGGCATCACTTTCCGACGTATCCAATTCAGAAAGGATATCCGTTCCGACCAAATCGGGCGGAGCCCCGTTTCCCGCAATTGGATCTTCGGGCACCGTGTTGACCAAGGCGGAGCCCGTCGGTGCAGAGCCCTCCAATGCAGGTGTTCGGCCCGAAAAAACTGCGAGAAATGCTGCAAGGGTTCCGGCCAGCCCATTTGGCGCGGCAGCACCGTTCGGCATCGGATTGCCTGTGGTTGAAGGTGCGCCCGCCCGCGAGGGGACAGGAAAGGGAAAAGGGTCCATGGGTCCACGACTTCTGCCTGTGTCCCGGCCACCATGTCAGTTCAGGGTTACCGCTTCTTTACCTCGATCGGAGAATACTTGGGCAGAATACCAGCAATTGGACGGATCGATGACCGAGATTACAGCAACGGCTGCACCATCCCTTCTGCCCGCCACCTCGAAGGATCAGGCGCTGCGGGCCGCCGCCGAAGAGATGGAGGCGCAGTTTCTGGCAGAGATGTTGAAATCGGCGGGGCTGGGCGAGGCGCGGGAAAGTTTCGGCGGTGGGATAGGCGAAGAACAATTCGCATCATTTCTGCGTCGGGAACAGGCCGAGGAGATGACCAGAAGCGGTGGCATTGGCCTTGCCGAAAGCATCTTCAACGCGTTGAAACAGAGGGCTGCGGATGGCGATTGATGACACCTCAACGATCCGGGATCTGACCGACCTTCTGGCCCGGCAGAAGGATGCGGTGCGCCGCGGAGATATCCTCGCCCTGTCTTTGCTGTCAGAGCCGATGATCGAACAGCTCGGCAGGCTCGTCCGGCTGCCGGCCGGGGACAGGCGATCATCGCTTGACCGGTTGAAGGGGCAGGCTGAAGAGAATCAACGCCTGCTTGGTGCGGCCTTGAAAGGCATTCAGTCCGCATCAGTGCGATTGCGGGAAATAGCGGGCGTGGCGGGCGAACTCAGAACCTATGACAGCCGGGGGCAATCAGCCTCGGTGTCCTTTGCGCCGGGAACCATGGAGCGGCGCGCGTAATCCGCTAAGAATTTTCGCAAAATTTTTTATAATCAATGCCTTGCCTTAGCACTCTATTAGAACCTCGCCGCCATGGTCGGCCTTGCATCCGTGAAAGGATGGCGCGGCGGGACACATTCCGGACGCCGCATCGGTCAGAACGCCACCGGTGCCGCCAAGCGCGGCTTGTGAAACCCGGCGCAAAGCGCCGATTCAGTGAAGGACTCAAGAATGTCGAGCATTCTTACGAATACCAGCTCCATGGTGGCGTTGCAGACGCTTCGCGGTATCAACAACAACCTGTCGAAGGCCCAGACCGAGATTTCCACCGGCAAGATGGTGGGCTCCGCCAAGGACAATGCCGCGGTATGGGCGATTTCGAAGGTCATGGAAGCCGACGTGAAGGGCTTCAAGGGGATTTCTGACAGCCTTGGCCTGGGCGAATCCACCGTTGCCGTTGCCCGTCAGGCGACCGAAACCGTCACCGACCTTCTGACCGATATCAAAGGCAAGATCGTTGCCGCACAGGAACAGAACGTCGACCGGGAAAAGATCCAGGCCGATATCGACGCCCTGACCGGCCAGATCAAATCGGTTGTCGGCGCTGCGCAGTTCAATGGCCTGAACCTGCTTCAGGGTACGGCCGACATGGATATCCTCTCCTCTCTGGACCGCACCGGCAACGGGGCGGTGACCGCGTCCAGCATCACTGTCGCACGTCAGGACATGACGACGGATGCTGGTGTTTACGGCACAGGAACGTCACTTGCCGCCAATGCGGTGGTTGCTAACAGCGCCACAGCTGTCGCCTCAGCGGGCAATACGGCGGTTGTCACCTTCGCCGGTACGGCGGCCAACTATGATGGCGCGACGGCGACCATCACTGTCGCCGGTGTCGATCTGAGCTATACCGGCGTGACCGGTGACGATGAAACCTCGGCGGCGACCTATTTCTCGGGTGCGATCAACGCGCTTGGGCTTACCGGCGTTACCGCATCGGCATCAGGCGCTGATCTGACGCTGACCTCGACCAACGCCTTCAACGACACCACGGCGACTGTCAGCGGCCTGACCGGTACGGCGACGGGTTCCGTGATCACCGCGCTGAACGGGGCCACCGGTCTGTCGCTGACCACGGGCGATATCGCCGAGCGCGCCGAAAAGGTCGACTTCTCGACCGCAGCGGCGGTTGCCGAAGGCGATGGCTACAAAGTTACCGTCGGCGCAGGGTCCTACAACTACATCGCCGGTAAGGGCGAGACGATGGAAGATGTGGCCAAAGGGCTGAAGGCAGCGGTCGATTCGGCCGGACTTACCGGGATCAATACCAAGGTCGAGCAGGACAGCACGAC
>NZ_JBARVQ010000448.1:0-3599 GCF_049646345.1 Albidovulum sp.
CCCTATATGCGCAGCCAGATGCTCGGCTTTGTGCGCCCCTATGAGGACGCGGCGAATGCCAGGATCAATGTCGACCACTACAATGGCGGTATCGACGAGATCCGCGATCAGGTCGAAAGCGCCAATGTCAAATGGGATGTGGTGGACCTGACACAGGCCGATAGTCTGCGCGCTTGTGAAGCGGGGCTGCTGGAGGATCTGTCGGATATCGACCTGCCCGCCGGGGGGGACGGGACACCTGCCACGGATGACTTTGTCGAAGGGGCCCTGAACGACTGCGGCGTGGGTGTGATCGTCTGGGGCACCGCCTTTGCCTATGACAAGTCGGAATTTGGCGAAAATGCCCCGTCCACGCTTCAGGATTTCTTCGACGAAGAGGCATTTCCGGGCGCGCGTGCGATCCGCGATGATCCGACGGTGATCCTGGAATGGGCCCTGATGGCCGATGGCGTGGCCCGCGAAGATGTCTATCCGATGCTGGAAACAGATGAGGGCGTAAAGCGCGCCTTTGCGAAGATGGAGAGCATCCGTCCGGGCCTGCAACTCTGGAGCGCGGGACGCGAACCTGTGCGCATGCTGAACAACGGCGATGTGGCGATGTCGATGATCTGGGCCACCACCGGGGCCACCGCGTCGCAGGAAGAGGGGGCGGATTTCGAAGTCGTCATGGATGGCCGCGTCATCGAACTTGACCTCTTTGGCATTCCGAAGGGCAGCCGCCATGTTGAGGCCGCCAAGGATTTCATCCGTTACGCCTCCAGCACCACGGCGCTGGCCGACATGGTGCGTCACCTTCCCAACGGACCCACGCGCAAATCCTCGCTGGCGCAGTTGAGCGACGACATATTGCATCAGATTCCGAACGGTCCTGCCTATGAGGACAAAGCGTTCATCATGTCGGATGCCGAATGGTGGTCGGCCAACCACGAACGTCTTGAGGAACAGTTCGACATCTGGATGTCAGCCGGGGCCCGGCAGGGCGCTTCAGGCACAGTCCGCTGATAGCGGCCAACAGGACAGAGGTATAAAAATGAACACTGGAAACGCGCACCAGCCGGGCAACCTTGTCGCCAAATCGGGGCTGTTTGCCGGGATGAACCCGTTGATGGGGATCCTGTCGATGCTCATGATCGTCAGTTTTGTCGGCTACACGATCATGGATGTGGAACGCTCATCCGCGGTTTTCTCGGCGGGCAAGGATTTCATCATCAATACGATGGACTGGTTCTATGTCATCGTGGTCAACGTCGCCCTTTTCTTCGTCATCTGGCTGATGTTCAGCCGGTTCGGCGATGTGAAGCTTGGCAAGGATGATGACACGCCGGATTTCTCGACCTTCTCCTGGGTCTGCATGCTCTTTTCGGCCGGTCTCGGATCGGGGCTGATCTACTGGGGCGTGGCAGAGCCGATGTATCATATCCAGGGCAGCCCCTTCATGGAGCGCGCCGGGTATGAGGCCGGCAGTGTCGATGCCGCGACCAAGGCGATCACGGTCACCAACTTCCACTGGGGGTTCCATGGCTGGGGGCTTTATGTGCTGGTCGGCCTGTGCCTGGCCTATTTCTCGTACCGTCGCGATCTGCCGCTGACACTGCGCACAGCACTTTATCCGGTGCTGAAGGACAAGATTTACGGCCCCTGGGGCCATCTTGTCGATCTTGTCGGTGTGTTCGGCACGATCTTTGGCCTTGCCACATCGCTGGGCCTTGGCGTGACGCCGATCGCGGCCGGTCTCGAAAACCTCGGCTGGATGGAGAATACCCAGACAAATCAGCTGATCCTTGTCGCAATCATCACCTGTCTTGGCACCGCCTCAGCGGCCTCGGGTGTGGGCAAGGGCGTTCGGATCCTCAGTGAGTGCAACGTGATGGCATCGGTCGGCCTTCTGGCGCTCTTTATCATCCTTGGCCCGACCGCCTTCCTTCTGGGCATCACGATTTCAGGCTTCGGCGACTACATCTGGAATGTCATCCCGATGGGGTTCTGGATCAACGGCGATCCTGAAGTTCAGTGGCAGGGCTGGTGGACCATCTTCTATTGGGGCTGGTGGATTGCCTGGTGCCCGTTCGTCGGCCTGTTCATTGCCCGTGTCTCCAAGGGTCGCACGATCCGGCAGTTCTGTTTCTGCGTTCTGCTGATCCCGACCTCGGTCGTCGCACTCTGGATGGGTGTCTTCGGTGGCGCTGCTGCCGGGGTCGATCTGTTCTACAACGCCGGTGTGGTTGAAGCGGTGAACAACGACTATGCGGCGGGTGTGTTCGCGACCGTGGCCGGGTTCGGCTATGATGCCCTGACCTATCCGATCACGGTGCTGATCACGATCCTGCTGGTCTCGTGGTTCGTCACCTCGTCCGATTCCGGTACATTGGTGATGTGCACCATGCTGTCGATGGGCGATGAGCATCCACCGGTCAAGTTCCGCATCTTCTGGGGGCTGACATCGGGGATCGTGGCCGCCGTTCTGATGCTGGCCGGCGGGCTCAGCGCTTTGCAGACGGCATCGATCGTGGCGGGCCTGCCGATCGCCGTGATCCTTCTGTTCATGATCTACGGCATTGTCCGGGCGCTGCACGAAGACAATCCTGCGCCGGAATATGTGGACAAGTACGAGCTGGAATTCCTCAACCGGTAATCGGTCGGCTGAAACGAACGGAAAGGGGCGGAAAGCATTCCGCCCCTTCTTTGCGCCGTCAGGGCCGGAGCCGTCCGCTCAGCGGCGGCGCAGATTGTCCAGAAGGTTGGTCTTGGCGCCAAGGATATGCTGCCGTGTCAGCTCTGCCGCCTGTGCGGCATCGCCCTTGATGCAAGCGGCAAGGATCGCCTCGTGTTCGGCATTGGCGCGGGCAAGGCCGTTTGAGAGGGCAAGCTGCGCTCGCAGATAGCGGTCCACCCGGTCCAGCGTCTTTTCGATGACCCCAAGGTGGTAATAAAGCCCGCTGTCGCGATATAGGATCGTGTGGAACCTGCGGTTCTGGTCGCCCCAGTCGACCGGTGTCGCCCCTTCGGAAAAGGCGGTCAGGTAGGACCGGGCCAGTTCCAGCGTCTCATCCGACATGCGCGGCACGGCCATTTCGATCACGTGGCCTTCGACCAGCGCGCGGAAATCCCAGATCTCGGCCGCCTCGTCGGGGGAAATCCCTGCCACCACCGCGCCCTTGTAGCGCTGTGTCACCACCAGCCCCTGCTGTTCCAGCATGGTGATCGCCTCGCGCACCGGGATGCGCGACGTGTTGAACATCTTCGCGATCTCGTCCTGGCGCAGGGGCGCGCCATCGGCCAGCTGCCCCTCGATGATCGCCTTTTTCAGCGCCTCAAAAATGATCGCCGCCGCCGAGGCGGTCTGGGCGATATTGATGCTGTCGATCTTCATGACGTCTCCCATAACGGGGCCTTCGCAGATTGGATACAATTTCTTTCTTGCATATTGTATCCAATATTCGATATCCAAGTCACGAAGATTCTTCGGGCCCTGAAGCTGGCTCATGCGAGGAGAGGATACGCCCATGTGGAGTGGAATGATGCCCGCCGTGACGACGAAGTTCACGGCCGACGGCGCGCTGGACCGCGCCGAGATGGAACGCTGCTTTGGTCTGCAGATC
>NZ_JBARVQ010000449.1:0-1928 GCF_049646345.1 Albidovulum sp.
GTGGGGCCATTGCCTATGTCATCGGCGCCGGTTCCGTGCTGACCTTCATCGCGCTGGACAATGCCGATTACCTCGCAATCCTGCCGCAACGCATGTTCAGCCAGCTTGACGTCTTCGCTTTTCTGGCGATGCCGCTTTTCATCCTGACGGGCGAACTGATGAACCGTGGCGGCATCGCGCGGGCGCTGATCGACTTTTCGATGTCGATCGTCGGGCGCCTAAAGGGCGGTCTGGGTCATGTGAACATCCTGACCTCGGTGTTCTTCGCCGGTATCAGCGGGTCGGCCGCAGCGGATGCGGCGGCGCTGTCCAACACGCTGGTGCCGCAGATGCAGCGACAGGGCTATTCGCTGAACTATGCGGCCGCCGTCACCGCCGCCTCGTCGATCATCGGACCGATCATTCCGCCCTCGATCATCCTGATCTTCTATGGCGCGCTGATGAACACGCCGATCGCCGCGCTGTTCGCCGCCGGAGTGCTGCCGGGCCTGCTGCTGGCCGGGGTGCTGCTGGTGGTGAACGGGGTCTATGCCCATGTGCAGGACCACCCCGGTGGCAAGGGCGCCGACCTGCCGCCGTTCTGGCCCAGCCTGCGCAAGGCGCTGCCCGCGTTGCTGCTGCCCGTCATCATCCTGTGCGGCGTGCTGTTCGGCTTTACCACGCCGGCGGAATCCGCGGGCATCGCGGTGGTCGCGGCGCTGATCATCGGCTTTGCCTATCGCGAACTCGACCGCGCCAAGCTGCGGCTGGCGGCCGAGCGCACGCTGCTTCTGCTGGGGGCGATCTTCATCATCCTCTGCGCGATATCGGCCTTCAGCTATGTCACCGCGCTGGCGCAATGGCCGCAGAAAATCTCGGGCTTCGTGGTCGATCTCGGGCTGGGACGCACCGAATACCTGCTGGTGCTGAACCTCGTCTTCCTGCTTGCAGGGATGGTGATGGATGTAAAGGCCGCCGTGGCGCTTCTGGCGCCGATCTTCGTGCCGGTCGCGGTCGATCTGGGCGTCGATCCGGTGCATCTGGGGATCGTGATCTGCTTCAACATCACCGTGGGCCTTCTGTCACCGCCGCTGGGGGGCGTGATCCTGATCATCTCGACGGTCACGGGCGCGAATTACTGGCAACTGATCAAGGCGACATTCCCGTTCTTCGTGGTCGAAGTCGCCCTGCTGGCGGCGCTGGTGGCCTTTCCCGCAATTTCACTAGCCTTGCCGACATGGCTTGGCCTGATGCCCTGAACCGCTCTCTTGGGAGGAGACGACATGAAACACTGGAAAACAGCCTTTTCGGCCCTCGCGATGGCCGCAGTCCTGACCCTGCCGGCGACCGCCGGGACCATCAAGGTCGCGATGAACGGCGCCGAGGACATCGAGACAAATTCCGAATACGCCTTCGTCGTCGCCTTCCGCGATGCCCTCGCCGGCAGCGGCATGCAGGTCGAGGTGTTTCCCTCGGACGCGCTGGGATCGGAAAAGGAGCGGATCGGGCAGACGGCGCAGGGCCTTGTTCAGGTCAACCTTGCCGCCGCCACCTCGCCGGCGTCGATCAGCCCGATGCTGCGGGGTCTGATCATGCCTTTCATGTTCCGCAGCGCCGAGGAATTCGACGCGGTCATCGCCAAGACCGATCTGCTGGAGCGGATGAACGCGCCGCTGCTGGAAAACGGATTGCGGCTTGTGGCCTTCAACCAGCGCGGCCTCGATGCGGGCATTTTCAACGTGCAAAAGCCGGTCGCGACGCTGGAGGATCTGGCCAGCCTGCGGATGCGCGCGCTCGACAAGGGGCAGGTCGCGTTCTTTCAGATCCTCGGGGTGCAATCGACCGTCGTGGCCTGGGGCGAGGTCGCCAATGCGCTTCAGACCGGGATCGTCGACGGCTATGTGAACCCGCCCAATGCCGCGTTGCGCACAGGGCATACACAGTATCTC
>NZ_JBARVQ010000450.1:0-2138 GCF_049646345.1 Albidovulum sp.
GTGTATATCGGGCAGTTTTTCTGGCTGGCTGCGGAATTCTCTCTGCCGCACCGCTTGGCGGCGGGGCGGCGGGGCTGTTAGGCTGCGGGAAAATCAGGGAGGCTGGCATGGCACTGAAATACCTGCATACGATGGTTCGGGTGAAGGACCTCGACGCCTCGATGGCGTTCTACCGGCTTCTGGGGCTGGAAGAGACGCGGCGGCATGAGAGCGAGGGCGGACGGTTCACGCTGGTCTTCATGGCACCGCCCGGGCAGCCGGATTGCCCGGTGGAACTGACGTGGAACTGGGACGGGGATGAAGGCCTGCCCTCGGACAGCCGCCATTTCGGCCATCTGGCCTATGAGGTCGACGATATCTATGCGACCTGCGCCCATCTGCAGGCGAATGGCGTGGTGATCAACCGGCCGCCGCGCGACGGACGCATGGCCTTTGTCCGCTCACCCGACAATGTGTCGGTGGAGCTGTTGCAGGCGGGGGCGGCACAGGCCCCGGCGGAACCCTGGGCCAGCATGGAGAGTACCGGCCATTGGTAAGGGCGGCGCTCACGCTGGTCTTCTGTCTCGCGGCGGCCCCGGCGGCCGCCGCCTGTCGGCTGGCTTTGTTGCTGGCGCTCGATGTTTCGGCCTCGGTCGACAAGGACGAGGACATTCTGCAGCGGCAAGGCCTTGCTCGGGCGCTGCTGGTGCCTGCGGTCGAGGAGGCGTTCCTGGCCTTCGGCAGTGGCAGTGTCGCGCTGGCGGTCTATGAATGGAGCGGGCGGTATCAGCAGGACCTGCTGCTGGACTGGACCCTGATCGCGGGGCCGAAAGATCTGGCCGTCGCGGCGGCGGCGGTAGCGACCAGCGAGCGGGGCCATGATGACATGCCGACGGCGCTTGGTTACGCGCTTGGTCATGCAGCGGGACTATTCGAACAGGCGCCGGATTGCGCCCAGCGCAAGCTCGATGTGTCAGGCGACGGGCGCAACAATGAGGGGTTCGGACCGGATCTGGCCTACCGCGAATTTCCGCTGGACCGGGTGACGGTGAACGGGCTCGCCATCGCCGAAAGCGACCGGGAGATCGCGGACTATTACCGGCGAGCGCTGATCCGGGGGCCGGGCGCCTTTGTCATCGAGGTGACGCGGTTCGAGGATTACGAGGCG
Organism: Albidovulum sp.; assembly: GCF_049646345.1. Classification (GTDB taxonomy): domain Bacteria; phylum Pseudomonadota; class Alphaproteobacteria; order Rhodobacterales; family Rhodobacteraceae; genus Albidovulum. Next base: position 1,148 of record NZ_JBARVQ010000450.1, read on the forward strand.
GCGATGGAGGAAAAGCTGCTGAGGGAACTGGAAGGCCCGGTGATCGGTTTGCTGGTGCCGGGGACGGAATGATCCGGGCCGGGATTGCAGCACTTCTGCTGGCGGGCGGACCGGCGCATGCCGCCTGCCGTCAGGCCCTGGCCATCGGGCTCGATGTGTCAGGCTCGGTCGATCAGCGGGAATTTACGTTGCAGACAAAGGGGTTGGCAGCCGCTTTGACCTCGGATGCGGTGCGCGCGGTTCTGCTGGACGCGCCGGGCTATCCGGTGGCTTTGGCGGTCTTTGACTGGTCCGGCGAAGGGCATCAGCGGCTGATCCTCGACTGGCTGGAGATTACGGATGCTACGACGCTCGACCGGGTGGTCAGTGTCATAGGTTCTGCCGTGCGGATCGAACGATCGCCCGCGACAGGGGTCGGAGCGGCGATGCTGTATGGCGATGCGCTGCTGGCGCGGCGGCCCGATTGCCCGCGCGCAGCACTCGACCTGACCGGCGACGGGCTGAACAATTCGGGACCCCAGCCGCGCGATATCACCCTGCCCCAGCGCGCGCGGCCTGTCACCGTCAATGCGCTTGTGATCGGCGTGAACCGGGATCAGGGTTGGGATGGCGGCGATCCCGGCGTGGCCGAACTGACCGCCTGGTTCACGGCCGAGGTAATCCGGGGTCCCGACGCCTTTGTCGAAGTGGCCCTGGGTTTTGAGGATTTTCAGGCGGCGATGGAGAGGAAGCTCTTGCGCGAACTCGCCGGGCTTACTGTCAGCCAGATTGCCGGACCAGACGGATAAGGGAGGGAATGCGGATGCGTATCGGGATGATCGCCGGGGCAGCTTTGCTTGCACTCGTCGGAGCGGCGGCCTTGGCATTCCCACGCGAGGCGCGGCTTGTCTTGCAGGTGGTTGGCGCGGAAATCGTCACGCCGGCCCCACCCGAGGCCCCTCGCAAAGCGGCCACACCAGAGGCGATGCGGCTGATCGCGGCGGCAGAGGGG
>NZ_JBARVQ010000451.1:0-2953 GCF_049646345.1 Albidovulum sp.
GGGTCCGGGGGTCCGGGGGTCCGGGGGTCCGGGGGTCCGGGGGTCCGGGGAGGCGGGAAGTCCCCCCGTCCGGCGCTGGACAGTGGCGCGCGGAAAGCCGATATTCGCCCGATGAGTCTGCCGCCCGGTTTCCTTGACGAATTGCGCACGCGCACCACGCTCAGCCATGTGGTCGGGCGCAAGGTCACGTGGGACAACCGCAAGTCCAATCAGGCCAAGGGCGACCTCTGGGCACCGTGCCCGTTCCATCAGGAAAAGACCGCCTCATTCCATGTCGATGACCGCAAAGGGTATTTTTACTGCTTCGGCTGTCATGCCAAGGGCGATGCGATTTCCTTCCTGAAGGACGCCGAGAACATGTCCTTCATGGAGGCGGTCGAAACGCTGGCGCGCGAGGCTGGGCTGCCGATGCCGGCGCAGGACCCCAAGGCCGCGGAACGCGCCGACCGGCGGACGGAACTGGCCAGGGTGATGGAAGAGGCGTTGCGCCACTACCGGCTGCAACTGAAGACCGCCGCCGGGGCCGAGGCGCGCGACTATCTGGCGCGGCGCAAGCTTTCCGAGGCGGCGCAGGACCGGTTCGAGATCGGCTTTGCCCCCGAAGGCTGGCAGGGTCTTTGGGACGCGCTCCGCGCGCGCGGCATAAACGAGGATCTGATCCTTGGCGCGGGCCTTGCCAAGCCGTCGACCAAGGGCAAGGCACCTTATGATGTCTTCCGCAATCGCATCATCTTCCCGATCCGTGATCCGCGTGGCCGCTGCATCGCCTTTGGCGGCCGGGCGATGGACCCGAACGACAATGCGAAGTACCTGAATTCGCCCGAGACGGAGCTATTCGACAAGGGCCGCAGCCTATACAATCACGGGCCAGCGCGCGAGGCGGCGGGCAAGGACCAGCCGCTGATCGTCGCCGAAGGCTATATGGATGTGATCGCGCTGGTGGGTGCAGGATTCGAGGCGGTGGTGGCCCCCCTCGGCACCGCAATCACCGAGGATCAGCTGCGCCTGATCTGGCGCCTCTCGCCCGAACCTCTGATCATGCTCGACGGCGATACGGCGGGCATAAGGGCGGCGACGCGGCTGATAGATCTGGCTCTGCCGCTCTTGGAGGCCGGGCAGGGGTTGCGCTTTGTCATCCTGCCCGAAGGCATGGACCCGGACGACCTGATCAAACTGCGCGGGCGCGAGGCGATGGCGAAGCTTGTCGCCGAGGCGCAGCCGATGGTGAACCTGCTCTGGCGGCGGGAAACAGAGGGCAAAGTCTTTGACAGCCCCGAACGCAAGGCTACGCTCGACAAGTCCCTGCGCGAGGCGATCAAACGCATCGCCGATCCGTCGATCCGCAGCCACTATGGCGAAGAGATCAAGCGCCTGCGCTGGGATCTTTTCGGCAACAACCGACCGGCTGGACGTGGTCCTGCGCCGATGCGGGGCGGCAAGTGGAAGTCGATACCGCAACTGCCATTGCCGGTCACGAAAGCCTCGCTTCTTGCCGCGTCTTCGGGGGCAGAGGTCGAAGATTATCTGCGCGAGGCGATGATCCTGGCCATCGCCATCACCCATCCCGGCTGCATCCTGCGTTTTGAAAGCCAGTTGGAGACGGTCGAGATGCGTGATGCCGGACACGATCGGTTGCGCCATGCTCTGCTGGTCGCGGCGCATGAGACCGGTGATATCGGCGAGAAAATCGCCACCTCCGCCGGTCCCGATCTTGAAAAGCTGATGGGCCTTGCCCACGTGCAATCGGCCCCCCCTGTGCGTAATGCCGACAACGACGATCTTGCCGCGATGTGTCTGGCCGAGGAACTGGCCAAACTTGAGGCGCGGCGGGGTGCCTTGGCCGAGGTGGAGGAGGCGATGGAGGACATGACCGGACTTGCCGATGAAGGCGTGACATGGCGCTTGTCACAGGCAGCCGAGGCACGCCATCGGGCGGGGCGGTCGAAACTCGATGACGACAGTGACATGGGCGAGGACCGCGCGGCACTTTCCGCTGAATTGCAGCGCCTGATCGACACTGCCGCCTGGGAAAAGAAGAAACACTGAAACGCCCGTACGCCGAATCCCGGCCCCTGTGATTCGGCCTGGCGATTCGATACAAGAGCAGAACCGATTCGCATGCCCTGTGATTCGCCCGCGACGTAAAGGAGCCCCGATGGCCGCCAAGGACACCGACGAGCAGAAGCCCGCCACCGACGAGAACGAGCATACGCTCGACATGTCGCAGGCCGCGGTCAAGAAGATGATCGCCGACGCACGCGAGCGGGGCTACATCACCTATGACCAGCTCAATCAGGTGCTTCCGCCCGAACAGGTCTCGTCCGAGCAGATCGAGGACGTGATGTCGATGCTGTCGGAAATGGGCATCAACGTGATCGAGGATGACGAGGCCGAAGAGGGCGATAGCTCCTCCGCTGGGGCCGTCGTCGAAACCTCCACCTCGCGCGAAGTGACCGTCGCCACATCCTCGGGTGAAACGCTTGACCGGACCGATGACCCGGTGCGGATGTATCTGCGTGAAATGGGCACCGTCGAACTGCTCTCCCGCGAGGGCGAGATCGCCATTGCCAAGCGGATCGAGGCCGGGCGCAACACGATGATCGCGGGCCTTTGCGAAAGCCCGCTGACATTTCAGGCCATCACCATCTGGCGTGAGGAACTTCTGAACGAAGACATCCTGCTGCGCGACGTCATCGATCTTGAGACGACCTTTGGACGTTCGATGGAAGATGACGGCGATCAGGTCGAACCGGTGGTCGAAGGCGCGTCGGCCCCTGCCCAGTCGAAAAGCGACGACGATGAGCCCGAGCTGGATGCCGACGGCAACCCCATTGCCAAGTCGGATGACGACGACGACGACGACGAAGCCTCCAACATGTCGCTCGCGGCGATGGAGGCTGCCCTCAAGCCGCGCGTGCTGGAGATGCTGGAGATCATCGCCCGCGACTATGTG
>NZ_JBARVQ010000452.1:0-2070 GCF_049646345.1 Albidovulum sp.
GTGTTCGCTCGCCGGTTCGGATAAAGACCTCAACCGGCATGCCCGGAATGATCGCCTGACCGGCGAGCTTGTCAACCTCGTCCGGCGCCAGCACCACCTCGGTCCGGTAATAGCTGATCTGGCTCGCCTCGTCGGTCAGCGCGTCAGCCGAAATGCGCGAGACCTGGCCAAAAAGCTCGGGCGTGGAGCGGCTGTCGAAGGCCGAGAACCGCAACGTCACCTCCTGACCGACCTGGATTTCATCCACATTGATCGGCAGGACCCGTGCCGCGATCACCAGCGGCCGGTCCTGCGGAATAAGGAACAACACCGGATCGGCGGCGCGTACAACCGAACGTGGTGTCGTCACCTGAAGCGCATGGACGATACCCGAAACAGGCGCGCGGATTTCCAGCCGGTCGATCTGTTCGATCAATGCACGGCGGCGTTCGGCCAGTTCCAGTTCGCGGTAGCCGAGTTCGCGAAGCTCGGTATTGGCCTCTTCGCGCCGTGTGCTGCCGCGTTTCAGGATCTCGATATCGATCTCGGTCACCTTGCCATCGGCCTCGGCCCTGGTGGCATCCAGTTCTCCTGCCGTTCCTGCCAGCCGCGCCTTTTCGCGTTCAAGCGCCAGCACCCGCCCGGCCTGGGTCAGGCCCCGGTCGAGAAGCGTTTGAAGGTCCGACAGTTCCTGACCGATCAGTCGCAACTGGTCGTCAGATGCGATGCGCTGGGCGGCGATACCCTCGATCTGGCTGGCGATCTGACCGCGGCGGCGCTGGAGCTGTTCGATCTCATTCGCTTCGGTTTCGCGACGCGCGGCAAAGAGCCTGTCCTGCCCTTTGATCAGGGCTGCGATCTCTGGCCGCTCGCCAGCGATCACTGTCAGTTCCTCGGGGAAAGTGATCGTATCTGCATCGTCGCGTTCGGCCTCAAGCCGGCCGCGCCGGGCGAGGATCTCAAAGAACTGGCCTTCGACAATGGTCAGTTCCGAGCGCAGGAGCGTCCCGTCGAGATGGATCAGCGGCGCGCCCGCTTCCACAAGGTCGCCGTCCTTGACCAGAATTTCGGCGACGACCCCGCCATCGGGATGCTGGACGACCTGTCGGTTCTGTTCGACCTCGACATTACCCGAGGCAACGACGGCGCCAGCGATTTCAGTCGTCACAGACCAGACACCGAAACCGCCGACCAGTATCGCAAGGGCAATACCGCCCAGAAGCAGCGGGCCGCGTGGGGACAGGGGCGTGCTCATGTCACGCCTCCCGGTCCGGTCGCCCGTGTGATCTCGCTCGCATTCTTCACCATGGTCTTCAGGACCTCATCGCGCGGGCCATAGGCACGGCGCATGCCGCCATCGAGGATCATCAGCTCATCGCATTCCTGAATTGCCGCAGGCCGGTGCGCCATGATCAGAACCGAACGGCCATCCGCCTTCATCGCGCGGATTGCAGCATTGAGCGCCATCGAGCCATCGTTGTCGAGGTTGGAGTTCGGTTCGTCGAGCACAAGGATCACCGGATCGCCGTAAAGCGCGCGGGCCAGACCGATGCGCTGGATCTGGCCACCCGAAAGCCGCCCGCCCGCCTGACTGACCCGGGTGTTGTAGCCATCGGGAAGGTCGAGGATCATCTGATGCGCTGCGGCCTTTTGCGCGGCTGAGACAATGGCGGCATCATCGGGCGCGGTGGAGAGCCGGGCGATGTTTTCGGCGATGGTCCCGTCAAACAGGGTTACGCGCTGCGGCAGATAGCCGACATGGCGTCCAAGCTCGTCAGGGTCGTATTGGTCCAGCGTCGCACCATCAAGCCGTATCCAGCCCCCGGCAGGCCGCCATACGCCGGTCAACGCACGTGCAAGCGTCGACTTGCCCGCGCCGGACGGGCCGATGACACCCAGCGCCTTGCCCGGTTCCAGTCGGAACGACACCATCCGGAGGGATGCGGTGGATTGCCCGGGCGGTACCACGGTCAACTGGTTCGCCTCAAGAATGGCGCGGGGTTTCGGCAGGGCGGTGCGTGGTGCCTGCGGCGGCACAGAGCTCAGCAAGGCGGCAAGACGGCGGCGTCCTTCCGACGCACGCTGTACCAA
>NZ_JBARVQ010000453.1:0-2351 GCF_049646345.1 Albidovulum sp.
CCAATCACCGTGACGACCGCTGCCCCATTCAGCCAATAGAACGCCGCGTCGATCCCGGAAAACCCGAAGACGAACGGCGCGGCGAGGAAGCTCAACCCGACCGCAAGGTCGACCGCCATATGCAGCCTGTAGGGCAGTATCCTGATCAGGCCGGTCTGGTGATCGGTGAGGATCGTCAGGATCAGGGCGGCGACACCGGTCGCGACCGACAGCCAGAGTGCGGCGGGATTGCTTTCCCCCAACCCCAGCACGAAGGGCAGGACGATGAGTGCGGCGGCGACCGGATAGTCGAGCCAGGAATGGATGGTCTTGGTGACAAAGCCGATGGGCATGGGGTAGTCCTTTCCGTTGAGGTGGGCCCGATTGCCCGACCGATGACGGAAAGCTAAGTCCGGCGGAGCGAACGGCCCATCCCGGACCATCCCGATTGTTTTGCAGATCGTCCGAAGGTTGCCGCCAAAGACCGGCGCGGGCGGGCAAGCAAAGGGCACTGCGCCCTCGCGGTGCCTATAGCTTGGTTCCGGGCGCAGATCATCTTGACGACGGCAGTTCAATTCGTGTCGAGACGGTATTTCAGGAAGCGCTCTCCTGCGTAATCGACATCGTCCATGGCACGCGCACCCAGCCGCGCCAGCGCGCCAAACTTTCGGCGTGTGGGGGGCAGCAGAAAAGTGACATAGGGAATGCGCGCATCTGCTCGGGCAAAGTCCAGCGCCTGTTTCGCGATCCGCATCCCCAGCCCGAAATTCTGCGGTCGCAGCACCAATCCGAAATCCCATTCCGCGCCTTCCTTCTGGAACCCGCCCCAGCCAACATAAGCACCATCGGCCAGAAAGGCCCAATGGCCCAGCCCGTCCCGCTGCCAGCACGCCTCCTTCGCGGCCACGAAAGCGTCCAGCCGCGCGCGGTCCCAGGTGAAGGTCAGAAGCGGCATATGCTCGGCCATGCGCGGGTCGGACATATGTGCAATGATCTTTTCCGGCGCGATCTCGGGCAGCCGGGCAAAGGTGATATTGGCGGGTTTGATCATCTCGGCCTGCAACGCTTCAGGGTCTGTAACCGCATATCCGAACCGGACCCCGCCCGGTCAAGCTGGTCAGGGGCCAGATCACATCACATTTCGGTGGAAACCCGTCAGTCGTCCAGACCCAGCCGGATCAGGCTTTGGCGGAACTCGACCTCAATCGTCTCGTCCCCGTAGCGCCCCGCCAGCCGCTTGAGGCCAAAGCGGACATGCGCCATGTCGCGGTAATAGGACAGGAAGGCGAGGTTGATGCCCGCCCCCGCAGCCGAGCCCAGAACCGGCACCGACTGGCTGGCGAGCTTGCGGCCAAGGACAATGGTGAGGGCGGGTGCCACCTGCTGGATCAGCGCCTGCAAGGTCGCCCCGTTGACGGCAAGCCTTGTGCCAAGGAACGAGGTATCGACCCCGTCATCGCCCGCCAGCGGCCCGCCCGCCCCGAAAATCTCAAGACAGGTCAGCCGCGTCTCTTCCGCGCCGGGATCGAAGCCGTATTCGCCCGCCACTTTCTGCATCGCGCCAAAAAACACCGCGACCGTGGCGGGCAGTTCGACCATGGCCGAACCAATGCCGCCGAACCCGCCCAAGGCGCCGCCGGTCACGGCGGCAACCCGGTGGCCCCAATCGCCGGTCTCGGGCAGCGCGGGATGCGCGCCAACCTTGCCCGCCGCCCAATAGGCACCTTCAAGGATTTCCGCCGTTCCGGTCTCGATCAACCGCTTCACGCCGCTCGGCAGGCCGGAAAGCCGCGCCTCGACCTTGCCACCGACGGCGTTCATCACCCGCATCACCGGTCCGTTGGCCCGTTTCAGGCGCAGGGCCAGCGCCGACAGCTCCACAAGAGCATCGGGCGGGAGTGTCAGAACCGGCACGCCATCCAGAACAGCCGGAACCGGAAGGTTCGGATCGTTTTCCATGGCCTATAGATATGAAGCCACGGGCCCGGCTTCAATCCATCGCCTTGGTCACGGCCCCCGAAACCCCGTCCCATGCGCCGGGATGCAAGGCCAGCCCCAGCACCCGTTCGGGGTTTGTCGGCGGCGGCATCTCGACCCCCGTCAGCTTGCGGAAGCCGAATTTGCGGTAATAGGGATGATCGCCGACCAGCAGCACCCTTTCCCATCCCAGACGCGCCGCTTCGGCCAGACTTTCATGCATCAGAATGCCGCCCAACCCCTCGCCCTGCCGCGTCGGGTGCACCGCGATGGGGCCAAGCAGCAGCACCTTCCGCCCGCCCACCAGAACCGGCCAGAACCGGATCACCGCGGCCAGGGTCCCATCGGGATCGCGCAAGGTCAGGCACAGTTCCGGAACCGGCGGCACACCGTCG
>NZ_JBARVQ010000454.1:0-2363 GCF_049646345.1 Albidovulum sp.
CGTTTCGAAATCGACGGGGCAGAGCTTCATCAGCGCTTCGGCGGCCTTCGCCCCCTTTACCGTGAAGACCGACCGCGCATCCGAGACATCCGCGACAAGGTGGTGATCGCCCGCAAGCGCCTTTTCCAGCGCCTCAACGGTGGCCACGGCCTCGGCATAGGGGACGAGGATCAGCAACTCGTCCGGCGACATCCAGGCAGCGCCCTTGTCGCCATTGATCTCGATCCGGCGCCCGGCGGGAACGGCGGTACCGGTCGCGGCCTTCACGGCCTTCTTCATCCTGGCCGAGGTGAGGTCACCGCGCAGGGTGATCATGCCGCGCAGCCCCGCTTCGGCGGTTTCGACGAAACCCGAGTGAGAAACGCCACCCAAAGCGCTGACAGCCATGCCCGGCGCATTTACGGACGAAAAACCGGTTCCCACTTTTTCTGGAAATGCTTCAGACATTCTGCTTCTCCCCGTCCTTGTCGTAGAACACCGGATCGACGATCCGCGCCTTGACCACCTTGCCGTCATCGACCGGGAAGTCGATGACCTCTCCCATCCGGTCGGGCCCATATTTCACCAGACCCATCGCGATGCCCTTGTCGAGCGTCGGTGAATAATAGGTCGAGGTCACGCGGCCCTGCACATTGCGCTGGCCGTTGGCGTTGTGCCCGTCGGCCACCACATAGGCTCCGTCGGGAATGACGGAACCGTCGATTGTTTCGAGGCCGACGAGTTTCCAGCGCTCTGGGCTTGCCATGAAGGAACGTTCCTGCGCGCGCTTGCCGAGGAAATCCTCTTTCTTCTTCGAGATCGCCCACTGAAGATTGAGGTCCTGCGGGATCACGGTGCCGTCGGTTTCATCGCCGATCATGATAAAGCCCTTCTCGGCCCGCATGATATGCATCGCCTCGGTGCCATAGGGCATCACGCCGAATTCTTCGCCGGCGGCGATCAGCGCCTCCCAGAAGGCGCGGCCTTCTGAGGCGGGCACGGCGACTTCGAAGCTGAGTTCACCCGAGAACGAGATACGGTGCACCCGGGCGCGGAAGCCGCCAAGCGTGCCGTCACGCCATTCCATGAAGGGCAGCGCCTCTTTCGACAGGTCCATTCCGCCGAGTTTTTCCAGCAGTTTCCGGGCGTTGGGGCCCGCAATTGCCACCTGTGCCAGCTGCTCGGTCACATTGGCGGTATAGACTTTCCAATCCCACCATTCGCATTGCAGCCAGTCTTCCATCCAGCCATGGATACGCTCGGCCCCGCCGGTTGTGGTGTGGCACAGCCAGCTGTCTTCGCTCAGGCGAATGACAACGCCGTCATCCGACAGAAAGCCGTTTTCCGAACACATCAGTCCATAGCGGCATTTGCCGACCGGCAGGGTCGACATCATGTTGGTATAGAGCATGTCGAGGAACCGCCCCGCATCGGGGCCCTTGACGATGATCTTGCCAAGTGTCGAGGCATCGAGCAGACCGACCGATTTCCGCACCTGACGGATCTCGCGGTTGACCGCGTCATGGACACCCTCGCCCGTGCGCAGGAAGCAATAGGCGCGGCGCCAAAGGCCGACCGGCTCCCAATGTGCGCCGTGGCTGTCGTGCCAGTCATGCATCGGTGTCTTGCGCAGGGGCTGGAAGATCTCGCCCCGTGCCTCGCCCGCAATGGCACCGATGGAAATCGGTGTATAGGGCGGGCGGAAGGTGGTGGTGCCGGTTTCCGGGATGCCCCGGTGAAGCGCATCAGAAAGAACGGCAAGACCATTGATATTGCTGATCTTTCCTTGATCCGTCGCCATGCCGAGCGTGGTGTAGCGCTTGGTGTGTTCAACGCTTTCATAGCCCTCGCGCGCGGCAAGCTGCACGTCCGAGACCTTCACGTCGTTCTGGGGATCAAGCCACATCTTCATACGCAAAGCCGGGCCTGCGCCCTGCGGCATGATCCAGACCGGCATGATCGGCTCTTCCACCGCGCAGACCGCGCCGGGGGCCGCGCCCTTGCCGCCGACGGCTTTGTGGGCGTCGTCGAGCACGTCGGCCGCCGTCAGGTGACCATTGGCCGCACCGATGGCCGTGACCATGGCCGCGCCATCGTCGCCGGTGGCCGGACGTGCCGGATCGGGGCGGAACATCGCCTGTTTGTCGTCCCAGTTCAGCTTGCCGCCGCAATGGGACCAGAGATGAACGACCGGCGACCAGCCGCCCGACATGGCGACCGCGTCGCAGGGAAGCGTTTCCAGTTCCGCGCCCTCGCCCGCCTGCAGGCAGACCGAGACGCCGGTCACGCGCTTGCCGCCTTTGACCGAGGCAATGCCCTGACCGGTCAGCACCTTGACACCACGGGCACGCACTGCGTCGGGCAGGTCGCCCTTCGCTTCGGCG